>CBFGVE010000126.1:0-6921 GCA_965651915.1 uncultured bacterium | reverse complement strand
CTCGATGAAGGCGTATCCCACCCTCTATCCGTCTAAACCCGAACAACGCAAAATCGCCTCCTGCCTGAGTTCGGTGGACGAGCTGATCGCCGCGCACGCGCGGAAACTGGACGCGCTCAAGACCCATAAAAAAGGGCTGATGCAGAATCTTTTCCCCCGCGAAGGCGAAACCCAACCCCGCCTGCGGTTTCCCAAGTTCCGGAACGCCAGGGGGTGGGAGGTGAAGCGGGTCAATGAACAGGGTGCCGTGCTCGCAGGAAAAGCATTGGCGGTCAATGCGGCTGGACCACTGCGGCCATATCTGCGAACGAAGAACGTTTTGGACGGCTCAATCGACTTATCAGACGTACTGACGATGCCCATGACCGACGCTGAGTTCAGTCGATTCGAAATTCACAATGGAGACGTCTTGTTAAACGAAGGACAATCATTGGAACTCGTGGGCCGTGCCTCAATCTACCGCGGCGAGTTCGGTCGGCGCTGCGCGATGCAGAACCAATTACTTCGCTTTCGTGCTTTCTCATCAACGAGCCCGGAGTTCGCTGCACACTCGTTTCGGAAATGCCAGAGCGACGGGACTTTCGCGGGCGTCGCGACTAAAACAACCTCAGTAGCTCATCTTGGAAGTTCGAGATTCAGTTCGCTTGAGTTAGCCTGGCCGCCAACGCTCCCAGAACAGCGCCGCATCGCCTCGTGCCTCACGGCCCTCGATCACCTCATCGCCACGCAAGCGCAAAAGCTCGAAGCGCTCAAGACCCACAAGAAAGGGCTCATGCAGCAGCTTTTCCCTGCGCCGGAGGCGGTCGCATCATGAACGCTTCCAACCCTTGGAACTACAGGCCCGCTGGATTTCCAGCCCTAGGAAATCCGCTCCCTAGCTGTTATCTCTTTGAGCAAGGCGTCGAAAGTTCAATCAAACCTTGCGAAGAGCATAATCGAAGTGGTAGTACATAGCCGGTGAAGGTGGGAGCATTTTTCAATTCAAGGTGATAGCATGAATCGACATCAATTGGCCACGATACTCTCTTGGGCCGGGGATCAAGGGTTTTCTGGCCGCAAGCGACTGCAGAAGGTTGTATTCTTCTTGCAAAAGGCTGGCTGCGACCTTGGGTGCCAATACACGCTGCACCATTTCGGTCCGTACTCGCGTGATGTCGCCGATGCATGTGACGAGATGGTGGCGGCTGGATTGATAACCGAAACGGGTGGGCAGCAAGGTGGATCAATACAGTACTCATATACGATCAATCCCAAGATTCGCGACCTGGTCGGCAGAACGCCCTGCCCCCAACTGCAGCAGTTTCAGGAGCTAGGCGCGGAACTGATCAAGAAGGAGATTTGGCCATTGGAACTGGGGTCAACTATCCTGTACTTCTACGGACAGACTTCAGACTGGGACCGCGCCTTGGAACAAGCGTGTGCATTCAAGAAGGTGCCCTCTGATTGCACAGCTAGTGGCGGCGCACTCGCCTTGGCGAGGAGCGTACAGGAAAAGGCTGTGGCTTAACGAATCGGGGGCTATGTGTCCGACAAAGTCTTTCGCGATCCCCTATACAATTACATCGCTTTAGATCGGAAGCGTGACGGCTGGCTGATCGATCTGGTGAACTGCCCAGAAGTTCAGCGGCTCCGGCGGATTCACCAGTTGGGCGTCAGCAACTTCACCTATCCGGGTGCCGACCACACGCGCTTCGCCCACAGCCTTGGCGTCACGCACCTGATGCTCTTCGTGCTGGAACATCTTGAACAGGTGAGCGACGCGGAGAAGATCAAAAATGCACGGCAGGCGTTGTTGGCAACCGCTCTATTGCACGACGTCGGCCACGGCCCTTTTTCGCACCTTTTCGAGCCCTGTCTGGGCATCGACCATGAGTGGTGGTCTATCGCGGTCATCCGCGATGAGAACTCGCGGGTTCATCAGGTGCTGAGAGACCAGAATGCCTATCTTCCGAACCACGTGGCCGATCTAATCGACTCAGACAATACGAACCATCCGGCCTGGCAACGGGCATTGATGTCGAGTCAATTGGACGTGGATCGCCTGGACTATTTGCGTCGGGACAGCTTGTTCACCGGAGCAGACTATGGGCACTTCGACTGGCATCGCCTCTTGACAACGGTGGAGTTTTACAACGGCGATACGGATTTGGTCTGGCCGGAAAAGGCCGCGATGGCAATAGAGGAATACATCTTCGCACGATACTACATGTACCAGAACGTCTATCTGCATAAGACCACGCGAGGGTTTGAGCAATTGCTGCAGGCGATGTGGAAACGAGCAGACAAACTCCGGCGGGATGGAATCGACATCAATCCGAACCCTGTATTGAAAAACTTCTGGAAATGCGAAACGCCCGAACCAGGCAAACTTCCTGTTGAGGATTATCTGAGAGTCGAGGAATTTACGGTATTGGAACAGATTCAGCGATGGACCCAACAAGCGGACAAGTCACTGGCTGATTGCGCACGACGATTTCTCGATCGAGATGGGTTGGCGATGGTTGAACCGCCGCCGCCGCCCAACCCGCTAAGGCCTGATGATTTCGGCGAGTGGGAGCCGGAGCTACACAAGCTTTTGTTGAATAAGGGCTACGAAGTTCCCGAGATGTATTGCCTGACGGATCTCATCAAGGGAAAATATCGCCAGCCCTATCGCGAGGAAAAGGACCCAGAAGATCAGTCGGCAGTGAACACGATCCGTGTGCTTGTTGACGGAAAGCCGAAACCGATTGGAGAACACTTGCCGCGACTCAAAGCGGTGATTGCGCCCCCCGAGGACCGTATTCTTTACTACGTGCCCAGGGAGATTCGAGAAGAGGCAAAAGAGTTGAGCAACAAGCTGCGGAAGTCCGGAAAGGGGGTACATAGTCCTTGAGACAGTGGAGGTCATAAAAAATCGAAAGGTAGAGGATTGAGCGGCGAACCGACAGTCACACGGCATGTAGCCGAATTTCACCCTTCGACAGTTAAACCTTGCCGCAACCGGCTAAGAATCTCAACCCAAATATGACATCCACAGATTTCCCATGAATGACACCAACCAATAGAAACTGGGCCAGACCCTCTGGAACATCGCCGACCAACTGCGCGGGGCGATGAACGCAGATGATTTCCGCGACTACATGCTGTCGTTTCTCTTCCTGCGCACCTCTCCGACAACTACGAGGAAAGGGTTGATGCAGCAGCTTTTTCCCTCGTTGGAGGAGGCATGAGCTACGATCCGGCCATTCATCACCGCAAAAGCATCCGGATGAAGGGGCATGATTATGCCGGGGGCGGGCTTTATTTTGTGACGATCTGTGCGCATCGCCGGGCGGGGGATGTTTTTGCGCCGCCGGATGTAAAGGAAATGATCGCCCAGGAATGGGAATTGGCCGTAGGGGCAGGCCTTGTGTCTGCCCAGGGCACCCACGAGGGGCGCCCGTACGTGGTGATGCCCGATCATTTTCATGCGCTGGTGCGCATTCCCGTAGGGGCGCCCCTTGTGGGTGCCCGCTCCCTCGTGGACGCCCGTTCCCTGGGCGATGTGATTGGCGCATTCAAATCCCGGGTGACGCATGAATATATTCTGGGTGTGCGGGACGGGCGGTGGCCGCGTTTTCCCGGAAAAATTTGGCACCGCAATTATTATGAAATGATCGTGCGGTCGGAGGCGGCGGAGCGTCAAATCGCAGAATACATCCGCATGAATCCGTGGCGCTGCGTGCAGGAACTCGGAGGCGGATTGCGCGGCATCGGCAATCCGGCGCTGTGGAGCGCCGAAAAACTGGGCGTGCTGTGCAGCCGCAACGCGCCGAAGATCGGCCGGCTGCCCGAGGCCGATGCCTATTTCGGGGGCTGGCATTCGCCAAAGGAGAAGGAAATCCTGGCTTGGCTGCTGGCGAATGGACGCCGGGTAATCGCCTGCCCGGCCTGGGGCATCGAGGATGCGGCCTTCGCGCCGGGGGTGCGGGCGGCGCTGGAGGAAAACCGCATGCTGATTCTGGAAATGCGGGATACGTCCGGAAACCTTGCCGCCGCGGAGGCGCGCAACCGGTTTGTGCTGGAACATGCCAACGCATTGTTTACACCCCATGTCGCTCCAGGTGGCATGTTGGACCGCCTATTGAACGAATTAGCGAAAGCGAGTTAGCGTGAACGACACCAACCAAAAGAAACTAGGCCAAACCCTGTGGGCCATCGCTGACCAACTGCGCGGGGCGATGAACGCGGACGACTTCCGCGACTACATGCTGTCCTTCCTCTTCCTGCGCTACCTCTCGGACAATTACGAGACGGCGGCGAAGAAGGAGCTGGGCAAGGATTACCCCAAGGTCGAGGGTGAGGACCGCCGCGTTCCGCTATCCCTGTGGTATGCCAACAACCCGGACGACATCCCGGCGTTTGAGAAGCAAATGCGCCGCAAGGTGCATTATGTGATCCAGCCGTCGCACCTCTGGAACAGCATCGCCAACATGGCTCGGACCCAGCATGGGGAACTGCTCAACACCCTGCAGGCGGGATTCAAATACATCGAAACCGAATCGTTCGAGAGCACGTTCCAGGGTCTGTTCTCCGAGATCAATCTTGGTTCGGACAAACTCGGCAAGACCTATGCCGACCGGAACGCGAAGCTCTGCACGATCATCCAGAAGATCGCCGAGGGGCTGGCGGAGTTCTCCACCGACATCGATGCCCTGGGGGATGCCTACGAATACCTGATCGGCCAGTTCGCCGCCGGGTCCGGCAAGAAGGCGGGCGAGTTCTACACCCCGCAGCAGATTTCCGACATCCTTTCCGCCATCGTCACGCTGGACAGCCAGGAACCGAAGACCGGGCCCAAAAAGCGCCTGGAAAGCGTGTTGGACTTCGCCTGCGGCTCCGGCTCGCTCCTCCTCAATGTCCGCAAGAAGGTGACCAAGGCCGGCGGCACCATCGGCAAGATCTACGGCCAGGAAAAGAACATCACCACCTACAACCTCGCCCGCATGAACATGCTGCTGCACGGGGTGAAGGACACCGAGTTCGAAATCTACCACGGCGACACCTTGCTCAACGAGTGGGATATGATGCGCGAGCAGAACCCGGCCAGGCAGCCACGCTTCGACGCCATCGTCGCCAATCCGCCCTTCAGCTACCGCTGGGAGCCGACCGATGCCCTGGCTGAGGATGTTCGGTTCAAGAACCACGGCCTTGCCCCGAAGTCCGCCGCCGACTTCGCCTTCCTCCTGCACGGCTTCCACTTCCTCAAAGACGAAGGCGTCATGGCCATCATCCTGCCCCACGGCGTGCTCTTCCGGGGCGGTGCGGAAGAGCGCATCCGCACCAAGCTGCTCAAAGACGGCCACATCGACACGGTCATCGGCCTGCCCGCCAACCTGTTCTACTCCACCGGCATTCCGGTCTGCATTCTCGTGCTCAAGAAATGCAAGAAGCCCGACGACGTGCTGTTCATCAACGCCGCCGAGCATTTCGTCAAGGGCAAGCGTCAAAACCAGCTCAAGCCCGAACACATCACCAAGATCATCGACACCTACCAGCACCGGAAGGAAGAACCCCGCTACGCCCGCCGGGTAGAGATGCCCGAGATCGAGAAAAACGACTACAACCTCAACATCTCCCGCTACATCAGCACGGCGGTCGCGGAGCCGGAAATATCGCTGAAAGAGGTCCATGCCGATCTGCTCCGCATCGAGAGCGACATCCAGAAGGCGACCCGCGCGCACAATGCCTTTCTCAAGGAGCTGGGATTGCCGGAACTGCCGTGAACGCTGGCGAGGGGCGATGGCCGGGCGGAGATTAGAACTGTATCAGATGAAGCGGGGTTGAACTGCGGACGCGGAGAGTGCAGTAAAGAAGGCGGGGGTGCGGACCCGCTGCCGGACGCCCTGAATTCTCGCGGATGGGGGGGCTGGTGCGCCATCCTCCTCCGCGCTCACTCTCAGCCCCGGGAGTCTGCTGTGAACCAAATCGCGCCATCCCGTTCCCGCCGCATGCCCGCCCGAGGGTTCACGCTGGTCGAGCTGCTGGTGGTGATCGCGATCATAGGCCTGCTGGTGGCTCTGTCCCTCGGTGCCGTGCTGAAGGCGCGGGAAAGCTCCCGGCGGGCCGGCTGCGCCTCCAATCTCCGTCAGCTTGCCATGGCGTCCCGGATGTACAGCGCCGACCACGACGGCGAGCTGGTCTGGCTGGACATGGCCAGCAGCCCAAAGGTCTACTGGTTCCGCCAGATCTATCCGTATCTGAGCAGCGATTCGGCAGGCGGCTCGGCCCAGGTTTACCTGTGCCCGTCGGAGGCGGACGCCAGCGAGTCCTTCCTCACCGCCAGCAACGCATGGAGCGGCATTTCCTACCTTCTCCTGAAGGATAACTTGAAATGGACCCAGTTGAGCCACATCCCGGCGCCGTCGAAATCGCCGCAGTTCATCGACGCGGAGATCCCCCAGACCAACGACTATGGGACGCCCGAGAAGTTCGAGGGCAAGGTGAAGGGCGGAAAAGCGGACTGGCGGCACGGGAGCGGCGTCAACGTTGCCTACTGGGACGGCGCGGTGCGGTTCGTGCGGAACCCGGACCGCGCGAAGGTGTTCGGCACCGACTAGCGCTGGAAGATGAGGGCGGTGCGGGGGGGGAGCTTGATGCTGTGGGTGGTGCCGCCGGGGATGTTCTGGTAGCCGGGGAAGCCGGTGGGATTGATGGCGCGTCCGTTGCCGACTAGCTTCCAGATGCCGGCCGGGAAATCGACGGGGGTTTCCGCGGGATCGGCCCCGTTGTTGTAGATCACCACGAAGGCGCCGCCGGGGTGCTGGCGGTCGGCATTGACGATGTAGCCGAGGAGGTGGGAGTTCTCGGGCTCGATCCAGCGGTAGGCGCGGAATTCGCGCGCTTTCTGGTTCACGTCGATCGGCGGGGCGCCGGGCTTGAGGTGGCAGAGGAAGTAGG
>CBFGVE010000125.1:0-6949 GCA_965651915.1 uncultured bacterium | reverse complement strand
CGGACGCTACCTTCGGGAGCACCCTGCACTGATGGCCCAGTCCTATCAGGAGCAGTGCGATGAGCTTTTCCGGCAGGGGTTCTACCATGGCGACAGTTATGCCAGCGCGTTGCGAAGTCTGGGACACGAGGCGCATCAGACGGTGAAGGAATGCCATTCCCTCCAGCTCCGCTGGGCCCGGGAGCGCAGCATTTGGCTGCCTCCGCTGCGGTGGTCCAAGTTCCGGATCTGGGATTCGCTGTGCAAGCGCTCGCTGGGTATGGCTCCCGCCGACTACTGGCACCACCGGGTAGTGATGGGGCATGTAAAGGACTACCGTCCTGATGTTCTAATGCTGCATTCCGGTGTCCACATAACAAAGAGGACCCTCATCGCCGCGAAAAAAAGAGGGGCCAGGTGCGTGCTCCAATGGTCCTGTCGGCCACTTCACAACTATCCCTACGCCAGCTACGACCTTGTGTTGACCAGCTCCCGGGAATTACTGGAGATATTCAGCAGCAGAGGGCTAAAGGTGAGCCATTTCCAGCATGGCTTTGACTCACGCCTGCTGGATGGAATGCCCCGCCTTGATCCCCTCAAGGAGGCCGTTTTCGTGGGCAAAATCTCTCCCCGGCACCGGCAGCGCACCGCTGTGCTGGAGCATGTCGCGCGGCAGGTCAAGGTGGACTTCTATGGTCAGGGATTTGATCAGCTTCCCAGCTCTTCTCCGCTTCGCCAGCGTTATCGTGGACCATTAGGCGGAAGAGCCATGTACGAAACTATACGCCGTTATCTGGCTTGCATCCACATTCCGGGCGATTCGGTTCAGGCTGACGCCGGTGCGAAGCGGCTATTTGAAGTCACCGGGGCCGGGTCCTTGCTTCTCGCCCAGCGCCAGACCGGTCTGGATTGCTACTTTGATGCTGGACGCGAAATCGCAGTTTTTGATTCCGCCGACCATGCGGTCCAAATCCTGAAGCACTACGAGGCGAATCCTGGGGAGGCGATGCAAATTGCCCTGGCAGGCCAAAGACGAACCCTTCGCGACCACTCGATTCTCAAGCGAACGGAGGCGTTCGTGAACTTGTTGAATGAATGCAAGGCGGCCTAATGAAAACCCAGACTTCCATCTCGCCACGACGATATAGCATCCTGCTGGTCCACGCCTGCGACTGGACTGCGTTTTGCCGGATTCCCAAGCTGTTCGCCGATGCAGGCTGCGAAGTGGATCTTATTGCCAGGGAGGGCAGTCTGGTAACCCGCTCGCGATTCATTCGCCGCGTGTATCCCGAAAGCAGCACCGAGGCCATCGCCGCCCGATTCAAAGAGTGCGTATCCCACTCGGGAGAACGACGATACGACCGGGTCGTTTTCGCCGACGAGAGAATACTGCGGTATTTGGCCCTACATTTCGAGCCATGGATGGCATCGTTCCTTCCTGTTCGCCCCGAGTTGCTTCGCCTATTGGGCACAAAGTCGTCGCTAATCGGATTGGACTCTTCGTTAAGCTCATTCATGCCCGACACGCACCTTTGTTCTTCAGTAGAGGAGGCCCTCGCTGCCGCCGAAGCCATCGGATATCCGATTTTTATGAAGCCGGACTCGGGTTCGGGTGGTCGCTATGCTGGACGGGCAAGATCAGCCGACGAGTTAGTCAAACTGCTGGGTACCGGTAAAAGCCTGCCTTGTCTAGTGCAGCCTTTTGTGTCCGGACAATTGGGTTCAACCTGTGTACTTTTTTCAAAGGGAATCCCTTTGGCTTATTGCAGCTCATTCAAGCACCTGGTGCATCCCCCGGAAACCGGTCCGTCGTGTGCCAGAAAGCTGGAGGACATTCCGGCCCAGGACATGGTCGAAGTGGTGGGGAAGGCTACCCATTTCGACGGGCTAGCGGGAATTGACTGGATGTGGGACGACGCAGCCCAAAGGATCTGGCTCCTGGAAATCAATATGCGCCCGGTGACCGCCTACCATCTTGGGCCGTTGGTGGGCGTGAGCTTTTCCAAGGCTATTCGTGACTGGCTTAAGGGAGAAACGCATCAACAGATACCCTCCATAGTCGGAAGCAAGATCGTGTACATGTACCCGCAGCATCTGTATCGATGCATGCATACAGCCCTAGGTGAGTTACGCTATTGGATTCCTGGTCTTGGGCTAACGGATCGACTATCCGGTGAGCCGAATATTTGTTCCGAAATCAACCGTCGGCTTCGGCGAGAAGCGCTGAGCGCCTTCAGGTCCAAGGTCGTGGGAACGCTGCGCGTCAGAGTCCCACATTCAGCGAGGAGCACATAAATCCGCATGAGTACGCATAAAACCCACATCAAAGCCAATCAAGCTTGGCTACGAATCAACTGGCGGGAGCTATGGGAGTATCGCGACCTGCTCTTCTTTCTCGTCCGCCGCGATTTCACCGCCGTGTACAAGCAGAGCGTGCTGGGCCCGCTTTGGTTTGTCATTCAGCCGCTTGCCACCACCCTGGTTTTCACCGTGGTGTTCGGCAACTTTGGCAAGATGAGTACCGATGGGGTGCCACCGTTCCTGTTCTACTACTGCGGTCTTTTCCTGTGGAACTACTTCCAAAGCTGCATGAACCATGTTTCGGATACCCTTATTGCCAACGCCCACATGTTCGGCAAGGTGTACTTCCCGAGGTTGGTGGTGCCGCTCGCGATCGTCGTTAGCAATCTTGCCCAGTTTCTTCTTAATCTCCTGCTTTTTAGCGGGTTCCTATTGTACTTCATTTTTCGCACCGATGCGGCAATTCAGCCCTCCTGGTGGATTCTTGGTCTTCCTCTGATGGTACTTCAGTGCGCTGCAATTGGGCTGGGGGTCGGGCTATGGCTCTCCGCTCTTACCGCGAAATACCGCGACCTTCGCTTTGCAATCCCCTTTCTTGCTCAGCTCTGGATGTTTGCGACCCCGGTGGCCTACTCGGCCACGCTCGCAACTGGAAAATGGGAGTGGATGGTCCTTCTCAATCCTATGTCCAGCGTCATCCAATTCAACCGCATGGCCTTTCTTGGGGCAGGGGGGCTTGATGGCGAACATATGGCGCTAGGCGCTGTACTTTCGATTCTTTTGCTTCTTTCTGGCTTGCTCGTTTTCAACCGGGTTCAGCGCAACTTCATCGACACGGTGTAATCTATGAGTGAACCAGCCCTTGCCGTAAGAAATCTTTCCAAGCGCTACATTCTCGGCGTAATTGGCCGACGGACGCTCCAGGATGAATTCACCTACTGGTGGCATCGTCTGCGTGGACGCGACCCCCGGCAACAGCTCGAACGGGTTGACCGCCTAAACAAGGCCGTCCCAACTGCATCAAACGCGGAATTCTGGGCGCTGCGCGACGTATCGTTCGAGGTGGAACAGGGTGATGTGGTCGGTATTATTGGCCGGAATGGAGCTGGCAAATCGACCCTGCTAAAAATCCTAAGCCGCATCACTGAGCCAACGCTGGGTGACGCGGTGATCAATGGTCATGTGGGCTCGCTTCTTGAAGTGGGAACTGGCTTTCACCCGGAGCTAACCGCCAGGGAAAATATCTTCCTTAACGGATCAATTCTCGGGATGAAGAAGGCTCAGATTCAGAAGCAGTTCGATGAAATTGTCGATTTCGCCGAAATTGAGCAATTCCTTGATACGCCGGTAAAGCGATTTTCGAGCGGAATGTATGTGAGGCTCGCCTTTGCTGTAGCAGCCCACCTGAACCCGGAGGTGCTCATCGTCGACGAAGTCCTCGCCGTGGGCGATGCTCAGTTCCAGCGCAAATGCCTTGGCAAAATGAGCGATGTCAGCCGCAATGGGCGCACCGTGCTATTCGTCAGCCATCAAATGAATGCTGTCAGAAATCTTTGCAAGCGCATCATTATGCTGAAGGGCGGTTCGGTATGCTACGACGGGAGGGATGTGGATGGAGCGATAAGCATGTATATGGAAGAGACGCGCGCCGGCACCGATCGGAAGATCAGTATCGACGACCCCACCCTGCGGCTCATCAACTTTTCCTTCGTGGATGGGGAAGGCCGCCCCATAAGCTCCTCGCTCGCCAATCGGACGGTCAAGGTCAGGATCGAGTTTGAACTTAAGTCGGTCGATGCGGCGTTTTCAATCGGCTACGCCCTTTACGCCCAGGACAATTCCATGCTGTTCTGGTCCATGACCACGGATGGGCCCGAGGAGTCCTGGCCAGCCTTTCAACTCGGTCGCAATATTGTGGAGGGGGAGATTCCCGCGCAGTGGCTGAATGAAGGAACGTATAGAGTAGAAATAATCGCCCGGATTCACGCAAGGCGCTGGATTTCCCGCCCCGGCGGAAACGCCCCCTGGATTCCAATTACCATTCATGGTGGGCTAAGCACATCGCCTTATTATATCGACCGAAGACCTACCCTGCTGGCCCCCATCCTCTCCTGGAGCAGTGTTGCTGATTAAACCGATGAAACTTTCCATCATAACCATTTGTAAAAACGAAGCGTCCCGCATTCGCCAGACTGCGGACTCCGTAATAGGCCAGGATACCCGGGACTTCGAGTGGATCGTGTTCGATGGAGGGTCGACCGATGGCACTACAGATATCCTTGGCGAATACAAATCGGAAATGGCGCATTTTAAAAGCGGTGCGGATGGTGGAATTTACGCTGCTATGAACGCTGCTGCTGCGATAGCCAAAGGGCGCTATCTGTACTGGTTAAACGGGGGCGACTATATTGCACATACAGATTCAATACGCAAATGCCTTGAGCTGGCCCATGACGAAATCGCAATCGGAAATATTCTGATCAAGTATCCCAAGACAGGCAGGGAACAGCTTCGCGATTATCGTGACGTATCGCTGGATATGGACTACCTCTACTGGCGATGTTTCCCGCATCAGTCCACCTGGATATCACGGGATTTGTTTGAGCGATGCGGGCCCTATAACGCGCAATTGAAAATCGCTGCCGACCGCGATTTTTTCTGCCGAGCCATCCGGCATCACGGAGCAAAGGTTCAGAAGCTCCCGGTGCTCATGGCCGTATTCTACAACGATGGACTCTCCGCTAATGCTAAAACACTTTTTCCCGAGCAGAGGATCTTCGAGCGTCGCCGCATTCGACGTCTCTACTATCCATGGACCTATAGGGTACGACGCGGAGCCAACGAATGGTGGGGCCGGGTACAGCATGGGTTTAGGACGAGGTGGACGAAGCAATCATGAGATCTAATCGCTATACTAATCAGTGGAGGGAGGCGGAGGGCCGCCCTCAAGGGTTTGCCGATAAGGTCAAAGCCTTCCCTTCCTTTCTTTATCGATATACGCAGTGGAGGCTAGGCTTCTGCCGCCGGCTTCGCTCTCATGAACCGATATTCATTTTTCAGATGGGAAAAGTTGGTTCCCGATCGATCTCAGATGTGCTGGCCCGACAGTACAAGGGCGCAGTCATTCATGGGCACGCCTTCTCGCAGTTTTATCCTCAAGGCGAGGTCAAAGAGCTGTATCGCTATGTTCATGGACCTAAACCTCCAGCGCGAATAGCCATGATTTCGCCTATCCGTGAGCCTATCGCTCGTAACATTTCAGCGTTTTTCCAGAATTTCGAATATTATACTGGGGAGGATCCGGGCTCCTGCACGTTGAGCTTAGATGAGGTTCGGTCGATCTTCATAGAAAAGTTTACCCACGACGAGCCTTTGGAGTGGTTCAATCGATGCTTGAAGCCAAATTTTGGAATCGATGTGTTCGATACCCCATTTCCTGACGTCGGGTTTGCTACCTATGAGACGCCATCCGTGCGCCTGCTTGTATTTCGGCTGGAACTTCCCCACGTCCATAAACAGCAGCTGCTCCAAGGCTTCTTAAATATGCCCTCTTTTGCTCTGGGCTCTACGAACAAATCCTCGGATAAACCCTACAGCACACTGTACCGGCGCTTTCTCTCCGAGGTGAAGCTTCCCCGTAGTCTCGTCGATGGCATGTGCGACTCAAAGTATTTCCGGCATTTTTACCCGCCTGACTTTATCGAGACCGTCCGTGGGAGCTGGACAAAACCGGAGTAATAATTGTTTGAGCAAGGTTAACGAGTTCATCGGTCATGCTGCTGCCTATCCCGGTCACCTGGTGAGGCTCGCGCAGTGGAAATTCGGCTTTTGCCGAAACCTGCGCAGGCATCCGCCAATATTTGTGTATCAGCTCGGTAAGGTTGCCTCAAAGGCCATCCGTGATTCCCTAGTTGACGTTTATAAAGGCGAAGTGATTCACGGCCATGGTTTCGAAGCCAACCATAAGCAGGGTGAATGCAGGGAACTTCATGAATACTGGTTCAGTTCAAGGCCTCCGAAACGGCTTTTTATCATATCCCCCGTTCGTGAGCCTATTGGTCGAAACATATCTGCATTTTTTGAAAATTTCAAAAAGCGATACGGAGTTCCGCCTGAAGAATCGGGATGGAGCATTGGGGTGCTGAAGCAACGATTTCTTGAGGATTTTGAGCATTCTCAG
Source organism: uncultured bacterium (assembly GCA_965651915.1). Lineage (GTDB taxonomy): Bacteria > Verrucomicrobiota > Kiritimatiellia > CBFGVE01 > CBFGVE01 > CBFGVE01. The sequence continues at coordinate 489 of CBFGVE010000125.1, read as the reverse complement.
CCGCTTAATTGGTTCGATCTGGAAATGAAGAGGTATTTCGATTTGGATGTCTACTCGCACGATTTCCCGCCCGAGGGGTACTGCGAGATCGTAAAGGAACGAGTTCGTCTACTCGTATTTCGGGTCGAGCTCAACGACCAAGTGAAGATCGATTGCATGTCTAAATTTCTTGGTATAGAGCCCTTCCCCTTAACGAAAGTGAATGTGGGCTCCTGCAAGAGCTATCAGGACCTTTACCGGAAGTTCCTGCAGGAGGTTAAACTTCCTGTAGCCTATGTCGACGCCATGTGCGAATCGAAGTACTTCAGGCATTTTTATCCGGATGAGTTTATCGATAGCGTGCGCCGCAAGTGGGTCGACAATCTCTAAGTAATTGGACGCCAAAGTCCAGTGGAAACACTGCACGCAACAATGCCGAGCCTCGTTCTTAGTCGCCTGACTGTGCCATGCAGCCACTTGTATCCATAATCGTTCCTTGCTTCAACGAAG
>CBFGVE010000124.1:0-6962 GCA_965651915.1 uncultured bacterium | reverse complement strand
TTGGAACCACGGGCACTGGCCCATTGCACGCGGGGTAGAGTTCCGCTAGAATGGCCGGATGCTTTCACCTCCCTCTCACCTGCTCCGCGCCTGGATTCCACCGCTCGCCTGGGCGATACTGATCTTCTTCGCCAGCTCACGTCCCGTTCCGGTCGAGGGGCCGCAATTCATTCCCCATCTGGACAAGCTGGCTCATTTCCTGATCTACGCCGCGATGGCCCTGCTCCTGTTCCGCGCTTGCTTCCGATTCCACCGCTGGCCCCACGCCCGCGCCGCCCTCGCCGCCTTCGCCCTGGCCACCCTCTACGGCCTCACCGACGAGCTTCACCAGTACTTTGTCCCCAGCCGCGAGGCGGACTTCTGGGATCTCGCAGCCGACGCCCTGGGCGCCGCTGCGGCCTCCGTCTGGATTTATGGGCGAGCCGCCGCCGGGCGCCCGCTGTCCGCTTCCACCGACTTTCTTCTCGGGCCCCGCCCCACCACTGGAGAACCCACCCCATGACCGCCAGCACGGCCAAGAACCGCATTGCCCAGCTCACTCGCGAACTCAACGAGCACAGCCGCCTCTACTACGAGGAGAACCGGCCCGTCATCCCGGACCGCGAGTTCGACGCCCTGCTCCGCGAGCTGGAGGATCTCGAACGGGCGCATCCCGACCTCGCCCAGCCCGACTCCCCCACCCAGCGCGTCGGCGGCAAGCCCCTCGACCGTTTCGAGAGCGTCGCGCACCGAGTGCCGATGATGAGCCTCGCCAACACCTACAGCAAGGACGAGCTGCGCGAATTCGATGCCCGCCTGCGCAAGCTAGCCGGCAGCACCCCCTTCTCCTATGTCCTCGAACCCAAGGTCGATGGCCTCGCCGTCTCGCTCCGATACGAGAACGGACTCCTCGTGCAGGGCGCGACCCGGGGAGACGGACGCACCGGCGACAACATCACCCAGAACCTGAAAACCATCCGGTCCATCCCGCTGCGGCTCGCCGGCGAGAACCTGCCCGAGGTCCTCGAAGTGCGCGGCGAGGTCTTCATGCCCAAGGCCGCCTTCGCGGAACTGAACCGCCGCCGCGACGAGGCCGGCGAGGCGGCCTTCGCGAACCCCCGCAACGCGGCCGCCGGCACCCTCAAGCTGCTCGACCCGAACGCGGTCCGCCAGCGCCGGCTCGACGCCGTGTTCTACGCGGTGGGCGAAGTGCGCGGGCCCAGCCTCGCCACCCACAGCGAGCTGCTCGGCCAGCTCGCCGCGTTCGGCCTCCCCGTCGCCGGCCGCAAATGGCCCTGCGAAAACATCGACGCCGCGCTGGACGCGCTCGATGAACTCCAGGCGATGAAGCGCGACTTCCCCTACGAGATCGACGGCGGCGTGATCAAGGTCAACGAGCGCGCACTCTACGAGGAACTCGGCTACACCGCGAAGAGCCCCCGCTGGGCGGTCGCCTACAAGTACGAACCCGAGCGGGCCGAGACCACCCTGCTCGACATCACCGTGCAGGTCGGCCGCACCGGGGTGCTCACCCCCGTCGCCGAGCTGGAGCCGGTCCTCGTCTCCGGCAGCACGGTCAGCCGCGCCACCCTGCACAACGAGGAGGAGATACGGCGAAAGGATCTGCGCATCGGCGACCGGGTCTACGTCGAAAAGGCGGGCGAGGTCATCCCGGCGGTCGTCGGCGTCAACTTCGCCGCGCGTCCCGTCGGGGCCACCGAGTTCACCATGCCCACCCACTGCCCGGTATGCGGCAGCCTTGCGGCGCGCCGCGAGGGCGAGGTCGCCTTGCGCTGCGAGAACCTCCAGTGCCCAGCCCAAGCCAAACGCTGGATCCGCCACTTTGCCGCGCGTGGGGCGATGGATATCGAGGGCCTCGGCGACGCGCTGGTCGAGCAGCTCGTGGATGGCGGTCTAATCCGCGACCCGACCGACCTGTATGCCTTGAAGCCCGGCCAGCTTGCCTCCCTCGAACGGATGGGAGAGAAGTCCGAGGCCAACGTGCTCGCCGGCATCCAGGCCAGCACACGGCGGGATCTTTGGCGGCTGATCTTCGGCCTCGGCATCCCGCACGTCGGCCAGCGCTCGGCCCAGACGCTGGAGGAGCACTTCGCCGATCTCGACGCGCTCATCGCCGCCAGCGAAGAAGCGCTGCAGGCCCTGCCCGATGTCGGCCCGGTGGTCGCCAAGTCCATTGCCGGTTACTTCCGCCAGCCCGCCGTCGCCGAGCTGGTCGAGCGGTTGCGCTGCGCCGGGGTCAACCTGAAGGCCCGCGACCAAGCTGCGCCGGACGAAGAGGGCCCCTTCGCGGGGAAGACTTTCGTACTGACCGGGACCCTGAGCCAGTTCACCCGCGACGAAGCCTCCGAAGAGATCCGCAAACGCGGCGGGAAAACCGTCGGCTCGGTATCCAAGAACACCGACTACGTCCTCGCCGGCGAGAGCGCCGGTTCCAAGCTAGACAAAGCCCGCAAGCTCGGCATAGCCATACTCGACGAGGCGGCCTTCACCGCCCTGCTAGGACGATAAATCCGCCCTCCCCTTTCGCCTGAACCGCCTCGCTCATACCGTCACCCCACTATTGCATTTTACCTTTTCGCGCCTTTCGCGTGGATCGCGGTTCAACCCTTCCGGACTTCCCGTGGCTTCCGTGGTTAGTTCAATCGGCAACACCACCCGCGACAGATCCAGCTCGCCCTTGAACGCCTTCTGGCTCAGTGCGCCATAGAGGCTTTCCAGATCGACCAGGCTTTGCTGGTAGCGGGATTTCAGCCCTTCGACCTTTTCGACAATGGTGGCGAAATGGTTTTGGAGACCTTCTGAAGGAAGCGGAACGGGCAAACCCGAAAGTGACCGCTGATTGATATTTTGAATGTTGGCCCCTTGCCCCCCCTGGAGGAGGGTTCTGCGAAAAGCCGATGATCGGAAGAGATGGGCAATGTATGTGGAATGGATGCCTGGTTTGTTTATCCGCAAACGAATGCAAAAGCCGCTGTAGGTGACTGCTTCGCCCCCTGGATATATTGCCATGCAGCGACCGACAAGTTCTCGGTTGCCGTTAGAGCGCACAAATAGCAAGTCGCCGTCCTGAAGAAAATAGTCTGCGGCTGGTAGCTGATTGAGTTCAATGGATGTAAGGGCATCAACGTCTGTGAACTTTGATTTTGCTTTGAAATCACCCACACCAAGGTATCGAACGGTTATGCCACTTTCTCCCTTCCCAAAGTTTAGTCCATTCTTGAATGTGCCATATGAACTAAGGGAGCACGTATCCCACCCCTTCTCATTCCGCACGGGGTCGCCGAACATCTCCAGAAAGACGCTTTTGAGCAGGTCGTCGAGTTGTTGCAGGTGGTGTTTGCGCCGGGCGATCAGCCCTTCCACCTTGCCGAGCAGATGGGCAATGCGCTTCTGGTCGTCGAGTTCGGGGAGGGGGATTTCAATGTTCTTGAGAGTTCTTTGTGTTATAGCCTTAAAGGTTGAGCCCGTGCCGAGAGCATCAATCTGCCGTTCATTGGCTTTGAGGAAGTAGTACAGGAATAGGCCATACAGTATTGAAGATGGGCGTATGGCAGAGAGTCCACGACCGATGATCGACTTCTGGTTGCAGATGTTTACCGCACCAACGGGGGCACGGACAGACATCAGGATGTCGCCTGGTTCGGCTTCCTTCCGCTTGGGGCTTGTACACCACATACGTACGGAGGGGTACATCTCCCCAAAATCGGCTTTGCCCTGAAAGAATGGCAATCCATCACCAGTGGCGTTATATGTCGACGATGCCGGTGATTGTCCTGCAACGACTTTTGCAATTGATCCAAGCGGTTTGGAGATCATCCAACCATCCCCCTCAGTTGCAGCAGCTCCCGCACAATCCTGTTCTCCACACCATCCCAGACTTTTCCGCGTCTTACGCGGCTGAAAATAAGTTGTAGTCCGTGTATTCCGTGGCTACAAAGAGTCTTCATTCCGCACCTCCAAGCTGGTTCCGCTCTTCGAGCGCCGCCTCGATCAGTCGGCGTTCGCGCTTAAGTTCCTGTCTAAGCTCCTCCTCGCTCGGCAGATACAGCAGGTATTTCGAAGCAAAGATCTGACGGCTTTCATGCAGCACGGAATACCGCGCAATCGTTTCATTCTTCTTGGCGCACAGAATCAGGCCGATGGTCGGGTTATCGCCCTCTGTCAGATACTTGTCGTCAAAAATTCGCACATAGCTGTCCATCTGCCCGACATCCTGGTGCGTCAGTTCACCGATTTTTAGATCGATCAGCAGGTAGCATTTCAGGATGCAGTTATAGAAGACCAGGTCGATATAGTAATAGTCGGCATCGAATTGTAGCCGCTTCTGTCGGCCGACAAAGGCGAATCCCTTTCCCAACTCCAGCAGAAACGACTGAAGGTTGTGAATGATCGCCGATTCAAGCGCCGATTCATGCAGTACATCTGCTTCGGGTATGCCGAGAAAATCGAGAATATAGGGGTGACGAATCGCATCCTGCGCGGTTTCCAGCACCTGCCCCTCGCCAGCCAGCTTCATGACTCCTCCCTTGTCACGGCTTTTCAACAACCGGGCAAAAAGACAGGTGTGAATCTGTCGTTCAAGATGCTTGACATCCCAGCCCTGCTTTTCAGCCTCGATTTCGTAGAACAGTCGCTCATTGCGGCTTTCAACCCCCATCAGCACCTGATAATGGGACCAGCCCAGTGCCGGAGAAAATCCTCCCGGTTCCGTGGGGGCCTCCACCGCTTCCGCCAGGTCGTCCAAAATGCCGGATTGGGTCTGGCGATTTCCCTCCCCGCCCAAAACGCCAGATCCGATCTGGCGAATTTCGGGGCGACGATCCGCATAAACAGTGTAAAAAGTTCGGAAGTAGCGCAGATTGGTCGTGGAGAACCCACGACCGAAACGGCCTTTCAAGCGTGCGGACAGATCCTCGATGATCTGCTTGCCATATTCCGCCCGCTCCTCCCCGCCCTGCAGCTCCTGCACGATCTCGCGACCGATTAGCCAGTAGGCCAGCACCATGCTGGAATTGACCGAACGGAGCACATTAGCGCGTGCCTGTTCAAGAATGGAGACGACCCGATCAAACAACCCATCGCCCTCCCTTCGCGCCTTCGTGTCTTCGCGTGAGGTATTCATCCGATCATCCCCCGCAACTCCAGCAACTCCCGCACCATCCCGCCCTTTACCCCTTCCACCACCTTTTCGCGCTTTTCGCGTACTTCGCTGTTAAAAAACTCCTCCCCGAGCTCGGCCTTCAACAGCCTCTCCAGGATCACCCCCGGCTTTTCGTACTCCACCTCTTCAAATACATCCTCCTTATACCGACTCAGCGACAGGTCATATCCCTCGGCCTCAATGTCGGCACGCGGCACACAGAAATATTTCGCGGTGCGGTCGGTGTCGGTTTCGGGATTACGGCCGTGGTACTTGGCGACAATATCCTGCAAATCTCCATACCCCGCCTGCTTCGTACGTTTGTCGTCGAGCGAATAACCATCCGCCTGCATCTCATAGTACCAGACCTGTTCCGTGGCGGGTTGGGTGACCTTGTCCTTCGTCCCCCAGACCTTGGTGAAGAGCAGAATGGCGGTGCTGACCCCGGCGTAGGGCTTGAATACGCCGCTGGGCATAGTGATAACCGCCTTGAGGTCGCAGTGCTCCACCAGCAGCTTCCGCAACGCCTTGAACGCGCCGCCGGAGCCGAACAGCACCCCTTGCGGCACGATGACGCAGGCGGTGCCGCCTTTTTTCAGCAGGCGGTAGATGTTCTCGACAAAGAGCAGCTCGGTCTTGGTGGTGGAAAGGGAAAGATTCTCGTTGATGTCGCCCTTGTCGATGCTACCGGTAAAAGGCGGGTTGGCCATGACGATGTCGTATTCGGCCTCTTCCAGGTAACTCTTGGAGAGGGTGTCCTTGTAGTCGATGTTGGGCTCGTCGATGCCGTGCATCATCAGGTTCATCAGCCCCAGACGCACCATGGTGGCGTCGATGTCGTAGCCGAAGAGTGAGGCTTGCAGGATGGCCTGGGCCTTTTCGGTGAGCCCGGCGGCCACCGAGGTGCGGACGAAGCCGTCTTCGTCGGGCGGTAGGTTTTTAGCGCCTGCCTTTTTCGCCAGATCGGTGACGATGTACTGATAGGCCCCGAGCAGAAAGCCGCCGGACCCGCAGGCCGGGTCGGCGATGCGGTGCCCCAGTTGCGGCCGCACCAGTTCGGCCATCAGCTTGATGATGTGGCGCGGGGTGCGGAACTGGCCGTTCTTGCCCGCCGTGGCGATCTCGGAGAGCAGCATCTCGTAGACATCGCCCTGGATGTCCTGAAAGGCCTGGCCCTTCTCCTGGGAATCCTTCTCCATAATCTCGAAAATCTCGTCGATGGTCTTCACCGCCTCCACCAGCAGCGCCGGTTTGGGGATGATGAAGACGGCGTTACGCATGTGGTGGGTGAAGTTGGACTCGGCCCCGTTCATGTCCTTGAGGAAGGGGAAGACCTTGGTCTGCACATGCTGGAGCATCTCCTCGGCCTGCATGCGCTTGAACTCGCTCCAGCGCAGGCTGCGCTTTTCAACGGCGTAATTCTCGGCCCCGTCCTTGCCGCGGTATTCGGGCGGAATCCAGGTCCCGGCAAATTTGGAGGTGTAGGGCTCGCCGGTGAAGTCGGCATCGGCCAATTTTTTCTGGTCCAGCTCGTCGAGCCGCTTCATGAACAGCAGGTAGGTGATCTGCTCGATGGCGGTGAGGGGGTTGGAGATGCCGCCGGACCAGAACTTGTTCCAGAGCTGGTCGATCTTGCTTTTTAGATCGGGGTTGTTTTGCAGCATGGTTATTTCTCCCCCAACTGCTTGACGTTTCTGTCTGCAAGCAGGAGTTTCATCTGGTGAATGGCGGTCTGGTTCAGGACGTGCAGCCGCTCAGCCTGCGGCAGCCCCTGATGAATGAAATGGGCGTTCAGGGTTTCGAGGTTGGCCAGGCAGACCAG
>CBFGVE010000123.1:0-6995 GCA_965651915.1 uncultured bacterium | reverse complement strand
ATTGGCTGTCTCCTGCATGACGAACACGCTCAGTCCAGTTCCCGAGGTCCAGTCGAGCCTCTCCATTTACTGAAAGGCCTTGTCCCGCTCGGCAATGGAAATTTTCCCGTCCTGATACTTGGCGGCGAGCATGAGGCGGATGAGCGCCTCGTTGGCAGCTTGCTGGCTATCGCTCATAGAGCTCTCCTACTTTTTCTGCTTCTGCTGAATCAGGGCCGCACCACCCATCTCGCCCATCGTGGCATTCTTCAGGTCGGTCCATAGCGTACCTTCCCCGGAGTGAAGAATGTTGATCGCCAGTTCAGGATTGAGGGCGTTCGCAAAAGTCCACAGCCCGTAGGCGGCGGGGTCCTTGAACGCCCGGGCTTTGAGCTGGAGTCCATCGGCCTTCTCGCCTTCCACCAGGCGGATGGCGTCGGCTTCCGCCTTGGATAGCACGCGGATGGTGTCGGCTTCGATTCGGCGGGTTTCCCGCTCGATCTCGGCGACCTTGCGGATGGCCTCGGCGGCGATATTGGCCACCTGGCGCTCCTGATCGGCATGAATCTCGGCTTTGAGCTTCTTAGTCTCTTCGGCAACCTGTTCGCGTCGCTGTTCGATCAGGGTCTGCTCGGTGTTCAGCTCGGCCTGCTTGCGCGCCGTGTTCTGGCGCTCCTTGTTGGTTAGATCCTGCTCCACCGCAATGCTGGCCTGCTGAATGGGCTCAAGAATCTGCATGGGCACCTCAACATGGCGGATCAGGGCGTTGTGGACCTTGATCGATTTGTCGCCCAGTGTTTTGGACAGCGCCTGGGTCAGGTCGTCCTGGAATTTTTCACGGCCTTCGCCAACGATAAAATCCTTGGCTCCATATTCAGATCCCTTGTTGCGGGAGATGGAGGTGATCTGGGGCATGATGATCTTGTCCACCACCGCCGGCAGATCGCCATACTGCTGGAAAATGCCGGCAATGAGGTCAGGCAGCAACTCGAACTCCACCGTCATGTCCAGGCTGATATTGAAACCATCCCGGGAGGGAAATTCGACATACTGGTTTAGTCCCATGGCCGCCATTGACTGACCCTGAAGGTAGTCCTGCTTGACACGCTCGAGATCCCGCGCTTCCTGCGCGGCAGGACTGCGCACCTTGCTGGGAGCGGCTCGACCTGGGCGGGGCTGTTCGGAGCTGCGCGACGTGAACAGGTCCGCGCTGCTCTGGAGGTAGTCGAAACGCTTCCGCTTCTGCTCGACCAGCACGTTGCGCTGGAGCGCTTCCATCGCGGAATTCTGCGAGGTCATCTGAGTCTTGGTAATTACCTCGCCGCCAAGACCACCGACCAGCGAAACCTGGTTCACGCCGATCTCCAGCACATCGACCTTGTACTCGCGCGGGTTGACGTAGTACAGGCCCGGCTGGAGAATATCGCGGCGGATGCCTTTCTGGTTCAGCCCCGCGAATTGTCCTTCGGGAGCCTGTTCACCGGACAGCGAGGTTATGACTCCACAGTAGCCGATAGGGATGCTGATCGCATCGACGATGTCGATGTTATAACCGTAGTAGTTGATGCGGTATTTGCCGGGTCCGAGGACGTCGCGACGGATACCCTTCTCCCCTGGGTTCGCGAGGAACTCGCCTTCGGGAAGTTCCTGTCCGACCTTAGACGTCATGATGCCGACCTTTCCCGGGGGAATAGTGATCATCGGCACAATCTCGTGCTCGTAGAGAATGGGATTTAGAAAGTGGCGGCCTTCGCCGAGCACGTTCTCCCGAATGCCCTTTTGACCTGGGGCGGCAAGAATTTGCCCCGGCGGAAGTGGATCGCCAATTTTTGAGGTGATAATCGCCATGTAGCCGGGCTCGACATAGAAGCGTTCGAAGCCCCACTTCCAGACGAAAAGTCCAAACGCGGCCACAATAAGTAGGATGCTTAGAGCTTTGATCAAGGATGCCTTCACTTGGCACCTCCTTTCGACTCAGCGGGGAGAAACGGGGTGAAAATGGCGCCAAGGCCATCGCCCTGGTCGCTGGATAGAACGGACATGACGCGCGGCGCGATGCGCTCGTAGAGAACGTAGCGGGCAAGGTTCATGCCGGTGGCAAAGGCGTCTACCTGTTGCTGGAGAACATTCGCCTCGGCGAGGTTCTTCACCCGGATGGCGTCGCGCTGCCCCTCGGCGGTCAGCAGGATAGCCTGGGACTGGAACTGGGCCGCGTCATAGCGGACCTGGGCAACATCCCGGTCTTTCTCGGCGGCGATCACCTTCACCGCCTGGCCTCGCTCGGCATCGATGACCGCGCGGATGCGCACGGTATCGGCCTCGACCTTCTCCTTGTTCTGAATGGCGAGCGTCTCCTGCTTGACCAACTCGGCCTTGGACTTCGCCTGTTCGATCTGCTGGATGAATTTATTGGCCTCCTGCACGGCCACTTCGCGGTCTCGGTTGATCGCGGCGATCGCATCGGGAGGGATGATCTTCCTAACCAGCACGCTGTTAATGCTCACCCCCCAGCTCTTGCACTTCTCACGAAGATGGCCCTCGAGGACGTTCTGAAACTGCTGGCGGGTTTGACCAATGATGTAATTGATGGCGGGGTGCTTGCTGCCCTCGATACGGCTGAAACCGCGGGCGCGAGGAAGAATGATTTTTTTGATGATGTCGTCCATGTCGCCTACCCGATGGGTCAGCAGCGCCGCCTCGTCCCGCTGAAGCGAAAACTCGATCGTGCCCTCGACAGTGACCGTGAAGCCATCCATCGTCAGAAAGGTGATCACATCGTCGCCGCTCATCTCGAAGCGCTGGCTCTGGAGGTTGACCTCGGTGACGTAGACCATGTAGGGGTTCAGATAGTAGGTGCCGGGGTCCAGCACCCGCGAGATGACCCCCTTTCGTCCTGAGGAAACGATGAACTCGTTCTGGTAGCCTTCCGCTACCTCACTGTGCAGCACATCCTCGCCCACCAGCTCGGTGACTACGCCGACATGACCGGGGCGAATGGTGATTGCGTCGAACATGTCCACCTGATAGGCGTAGGGGTTGACGCGGTATTTCCCGGGACGAAGGATCTCAGCCATGATGCCCTTGGTCCCCTCCCCGGCGATGATCTGGCCCGGAGGCAGGTCTCGGCCATATAGCCGGGTTTGCACGCCGAGCTTGCCGGCAGGAATATCGGTAATCCGGTCGATCTCCCAATCCCAGAAGAAGGGATTGCGGAAATAACGGCCTTCGGGAAGGACGTCGCGCTGGATCCCTTTCTGCCCGGGCTCAAGGGAGATAATCTGCCCAGATGGGAGATCATCTCCCGTTTTTCGGGTAAGAACTGCGATTTCGTCCGCCCGGGGTTCGATCCTGAACCCGAACCAGAAAATAATCGGCCCGGAGGCCACCAAGAGAAAGATCAGGTAGCCCAGGATAGCCCGGGGGTTTAGCGGATTCACGCGCCCCCGGCCGGTTGGTCGGCTGCGGCCAGGAAAGGGAGGCGGAGCGCCTCGGGAACTGTTCGTGTCCTGCATGGAATGCTCCTGCGTTATGGTTGGAAAGCCGGGCCACACTCTACACCCGTTGATGGCAACCCGTCAGCAACCGAATGGCTTTAATCCGAGAAAGCTATCTACCGCGATTTGAGACAGCGCTCCATTACAATAAACCGCTTAGATTATAGCTCGGTTCGATCCTGCGCTCGCCCGAGGCTCCCCCTATGCCAGATGATGGCCTGCTGCGCGTGAATATGGACCTGTTGAAGGTTGTTTTTCGGCTGCATCGATAACCTGTAGGTAAAAAGAAAGGCCGGGGCAGTCATCGCAATCGATACAAATAAAGGATGGGGTATCGGGGCCGTATCGCCTTGATTGCTGGACTGAACCCGCATAGAATCCGGGTATGAATAAAGACATCGAGTCTGCCTGGGAGGCGGCGTGCCGGGTGCGCGAGCGGGCCCACGCCCCCTATTCCCGCTTTCTGGTCGGAGCTTCCCTCAAGGTCGAGGGCCGCGATACGCCGTTCGCTGGCTGCAATGTTGAGAATGCAAGCTTCGGCGGAACCATCTGCGCCGAGCGCAACGCAATCTTCCAGGCGGTGGCGGAGTGTGGACGATTCAAGCCCGAGTTCATGGTGCTGGTAACCGACACCGACCCGGTGGCCGGACCCTGCGGTATGTGCCTCCAGATCATCTCCGAGTTTTGTCCCGGCGACTTTCCCATCCACCTCGCCAACCTCAAAGGGGTCCAGCGCACCTGCACCCTCGACGAGCTGTTCCCCCTCCGCTTCAATCTCGACTAAGCCGTTTCATCCCTCGCCCCTCTCCCCAACCCTCCCCATCAGTTGTTCTCCCTCCTTCGCTTCTTCCCTAGATTTGTGATGGCAACCACTTGACAGACCACATGCCCGTCTATTCGCGGTTCCCACTCTCAATCCATCCTGCCAATCCTGCAATCCTGTCTAGATTCCTTGCCAAATCTCAGAAACCGTGCCTTTCCCCTTCACTCCGCCCTTGCCATGAAATCGGAGTCGAGGCATAGTGGGCAGCTATGGAATTTGTCGCCTACGATCTCGAAACTACCGGCATCAACCCCGATACCGACCACGTCGTTGAAATTGGCGCGGTCAAGTTCCGCGACGAGGAGCCCATCGGGTCCTTCTGCATGCTGATCAATCCCGGATGCCCCATACCCATCGGCGCATCGCAGGTAAACGGCATCAGCGACGAGATGGTGCGCGGGCAGCCCCCCATTCAGGATGTCCTGTCCCCCTTTGCCGATTTCTGCGGAGACCTCGTTCTCGTGGCCCACAATGCCCGATTCGATTTCAAGTTCCTCTATAACGCCGTGAAGCGCCACAAGGCCAAGGCCCCCACCGGCCCGTCTCTGGACACCTTTGCCCTCGCGAAGCGCGTGGTGCCAGGACTGCCCAACTACCGCCTCGACACCCTCACCCGTTTCTACAATCTGCCCAGCACCCGGTTCCACCGTGCCGAGGAGGACGCCGAATACTGCGGCATGATCTTCAACCGCATCCTGCGCGCTTTGGAGTCCGGTGGGCACCCAACCAACCTCGACGCGCTCCACGAGCTGATGGGCATGAAGGAAATGCGCCTGCCCCAGGTCTATTCGCCGGTGCAGCAGCTCGGGCTTTTCTGACCCGGCCTCTTACCCCTTTTTCGCTTGCTCCGCCTAGGAGCCACTGACATTATTGTCCACCCGCAGCCTACGGCGACGCGCCCCCGAGGGCGGTTCCGCAGGTTGCTATTTCACTCCCACCTCGTTCAGGAGCATTCCCATGAAACTCGAAACCCTCTGCCTCCACGGTGGCCAGCAAATCGATCCCACCACCCTCGCCCGCGCCGTCCCGGTCTACCGCACCAGCTCCTTCCAGTTCAAGAACACCGAGCACGCGGCGAACCTCTTCGCCCTACGCGAGCTGGGGAACATCTACACCCGGCTCATGAATCCGACCACCGATGTGCTCGAGAAGCGGGTGGCCCTGCTCGAAGGGGCGCCTGAAATGGGCGGACTCGGTGTAGCCTCGGGAACCTCGGCGGTGTTCTACTCGCTCATCAACCTCGCCGAAGCAGGCGACAATATCGTGTCTGCCCGCAACCTCTACGGCGGCACCTACACCCAGTTCAACGACATCCTCCCCAAGCTCGGAATCGAGGTCCGCCTGGTGGATTCCACCGACCCCGAAAACTTTGCGAAGGCCATCGACGACAAAACCCGCGCGCTGTTCTGCGAGTCCGTCTCCAACCCCGCCCTGGAAATCGTCGATATCGCCGCCGTCGCCGATATCGCCCATGCCCACGGGCTTCCGCTTATCGTGGACTCGACCTTCTCCACCCCCTACCTCACCCGCCCTATCGAGTTCGGCGCCGATATCGTCGTCCATTCCCTCACCAAGTGGTTCGGTGGCCACGGCAACGGGATCGGCGGCGTGGTGGTCGATTCCGGCAAGTTTGCCTGGAACGCGGGGACGCATCCCTTGTTCGACATTCCCGACACCTCCTACCACGGGCTTCGCTGGGGACACGACCTGCCCGCACCACTCGCTCCGCTGGCCTACATTCTGCGTATGCGTACCGTACCGCTGCGCAACCTCGGGGCCTGCATCGCTCCCGACAATGCCTGGCAGTTCCTCCAGGGCATTGAAACCCTGCCGCTGCGCATGGAGCGGCACTGCGAAAACTCCCTCAAGGTGGCCGAGCACCTCCAAGCCCACCCCCAGGTCGAATGGGTGCGGTACCCGGGGCTCAAGGACGACCCTGAATTTGCCCGCAACCAGAAGTACCTGAACGGCAAGGGTGGCTCCATGGTGGTGTTCGGGATCAAGGGCGGTGCCCAGGCCGGGTCAAAATTCATCGACAGCCTCAAGCTCTTTTCGCACCTTGCCAACGTGGGCGATGCGAAGAGCCTGGCCATCCATCCGGCCTCCACGACCCACTCGCAGCTCAGTCCCGAACAGCAGATCGAGGCGGGCATCCGCCCCGAACTGGTCCGCCTCTCGGTCGGCCTCGAACACATCGACGACATCCTCGCGGATATCGACCAGGCCCTTGCCTCGGCCTAGCACTATTCCTGCGGGACGCGTATGCCGGACTACCAACTCCTCGACAGCGGCGACGGGCGAAAGCTGGAGCGCTTTGGGTCCGTCGTCCTCTCCCGACCCTCCGCGCAGGCGGTCTGGCGGCGGCGCGACCCGAGCCTCTGGAAAACCGCCAATGCGGTGTTCGAACGCGAGGACGGAAACCGCTGGCAGCACCGCGACCGCCTACCCGACGAGTGGGTCGTCAGTATCGAGGACATCCGCTTCCGCCTCAGCAGCACCGACTTCGGGCACCTCGGAGTTTTTCCCGAGCAGCGCATGGTCTGGCGCGAGCTGCGCAGGCAGATCCGCGAGGGCCAGGCCCGCGACCAGCGGGTGTGGAATGTGCTGAACCTCTTCGCCTACTCCGGAGGCTCCACCCTGGCCGCTGCCCAGGCCGGCGCGGCGGTCTGCCATCTGGACGCCTCCCAGGGCATGGTGAA
>CBFGVE010000122.1:0-6995 GCA_965651915.1 uncultured bacterium | reverse complement strand
GAGGCCGCAGAAGGCCCAGTAGGCGGCATGGGTTTGGGCGAGCCGCCAGTCCAGCGCCCCGTACTCCGCTTCGAATGCCTGCAGCTTCGCCGGCTCCAGTTTGTAGGCGTCGCGCAGGGTGCGGAGACGGATGAAGTCCAGCAGCCGGGGGCCGGCCGGGTGCTCGAAAAGTACCCGGCGGGCCTCGGAGCTGAGCGGGGTGCCCTCGAGTACAGCGCTGGAAAACGCATCGATGCCCAAGGCCGCGAACTGCTGTACCAAGTCGGCCACGGCGGTGTCCCGCAGGAGCTCGGCGGAACTTGCCGGGGTGCGGGCGAAGCGGGCGTAGGCGGGGCGGCCATCGGGAAAGAGTAGGCTCATCTCCTGGAAGAAGCGCTGCTTGTAGTACAAATGGGCGTTGTCGTAGGTGCCCGCGATCTTGTGCTGGTAGAGCCAGCCTAGCTCCCGGTAGAGCTGGGGGGAACCGGGGTTGTAGAGAAGTCCCTCGTCGCGGAGGAGGCTGACGCCGTGGCGGACCCAGCGCCAGCGGTCGGCGGGATCGGGGAGCATCACGCTCACGTTGTAGGCCATGTTCCAGGAGTGGTAGGCCCAGATCGGGGCGAAGCGGGGCTGGAGTTTGGTGATCCAGTCCGAAAGCTGCACCAGTTCGAAGTAGCGGCCTTCCTCCTGGAGTTTGCCCGCCCGCAGCCAGAGCAGGTCGGCGATGATGCCGCGGAATCCGCCAAGGGCTACCGTTGTGAAGGCGACGAGGGGGGTAGCGTTCTCGAGCGGGGCGCCCTGGTTGAGCCCGTAGGTCTCGCGCATGCCGAGCAGGCGGGGGTGCATGCGGCCGGCGAGCGCGAAGCTGGCCACGGCAAGAAGGATCAGGAATAGGCTGGAGGTTCGCTGCATGGCGTCGCTACTGGTTGGGCAGGGCGAGTTCGCGGCGGTTGAATACCCAGGTCGCCAGCAGGCCGGCGGCACCGGAGTAGAGCACGACCCTGATTAGAAATTCACTGCCGATCGTGGGCCAACCCACTTCGAGACCCTGCACGAGCAGGTGGAGCGGGTCGGCCCCGCGTAGCGGGGCCACGAGGAAGTTCGTGAGCTGGAAGATGGGCCTAAGCACCAGATCGAGGATGGCTAAGCGCCCGCCGTCGGCCATGATGGAGCCGCCCCGCGTGGCGATGCTTTCGATGTAGGGCGCGGACTGGATCAGCAGGAGGGTGTAGCCCGCGAAGAGTGCGGCGACGGGCAGAGAGAAGAGGGTGCCGGCGGTTACGCCGACGGCTGCAAGAAAGGCAAGCTGGGCAAAAATAACCAGCAGGCTCCGGAACAGGTTGGCGGCGAATCCGCCCCGGTGAACCAGCAGCTTAATGCCTTCGTTCGGCGCAAAGATCGCCGAGGACCCGTCCTGGCTCGCATTCCGATAGGACAGGGTGACCGGCAGCCCAGGTTGGATAAGGCCGCTGGGCAGCGCGAAGGTGAACGAGGCGTTGGGCGCGTTGGTCGCGGTAAAAGCGTGGGTGCTTTCGCCGCAGCGCACCGTCCATTCGGCGGGAATGGCCGATGGCGCGATCTGTGAGGAGGCGAAACGCGCCCGTATCAGCACCGGTCGGTCGCTGGTGAGCCTGGGTGGGGCAAATTCCCAGGCCCGCTCTTCCTCGGGCGGGACCGTATGGCTGCGGGCGAGCAGGCCGGTGCGGATGGCCCGTTCGACCTCCGACCGCCGGGCGTTGGCGGGGAGCTGCCCCGAGGCCATCTGGGCGTCGACCAGTGCCGCGACCTGACCGCCGAAGTCGTCGGGGATGGGCATGCGCGCCTCGAGGGCGACCAGCAGCTCCTGCTTGAGCACCTGGGCATCCTCGGGGGAAACCCGGGGAGGGCGCAGCGACCAGCTCGCGATGGCATAGAGCAGCAGACCGCAGACGAGAAGGAGGAAGGCGTTGACCCAGAGCAGGCCGAGCCACTTGCCCGCCCAGATCGCACCGCGCCGAACCGGTTTGCAGCCGATGAGCTGGATCTGGCGGTCCTGGATCTCGGTGGAGATTGCGGCGCAACCCGCCCAGACCGTGGCGACCCCGAGCACGAAGCGGATTACACTCAGGGTGTAGCCAAGCATGATCTGCACCTGCCCCTGGATGGTGCCGTCGCCCTTGATCGTCAGAGGAAGACCAAAGATCGCCAGCAGCATGAAGGCCAGCAGGACGATCACCACGCGCGAGCGGATGGCGCTCTGTATGCCGATGAACGAAATGGCGAGAAGGCTACGCATCGCCGTCGCGGGGTCCTTTGGGAGTGGATAGGTAGCCCAGACTGCCCTCGGAGCCTACGCCGGAATGGGCGGAGGTGCCTCGCCGGGCCTTGTCGACGACTTCGAGGAAGAACTGCTCCAGGTCGCGGCGGGGGTGGTCGAGATCGGGTTCGCTTCCGCAGATTTCGCGCAGGGTGGCGAGAACGGACTGGAGCTTGTCGGGCGGCAGGTCGCTCACCGTGAAGCGGGAGCGGTTTTTCTGTTCGAGCAGCTCGCGGATAGGACCTGCAGCCTGGACCCGTCCGTTATAGAGAATGGCGATGCGGTCGCAGACGTCCTCGACATCGGCCAGCAGGTGGGAGCAGAGCAGCACCGACTTGCCGCGGGCCGCGAGGGCGAGAATGATGTCCTTCACTTGGCGGCAGCCGATGGGGTCGAGACCCGAGGTGGGCTCGTCGAGGATCACCAGGTCGGGATCGTTGACCAGCGCCTGGGCGAGCCCCACCCGGCGGCCCATTCCCTTGGAGAACTGGCCCACAGTGCGGCGGCGGGCATGCTGGAGGCCCACCATTTCCAGCAGCTCCTGGATGCGGCGGCTCCTCACCGGGGAGTCCATGCGGAACAGGTTGGAGTAGAAGCGGAGGGTTTCCTCGGCGGTCAGATAGGGATACAGGTAGGACTCTTCGGGGAGGTAGCCGATCCGCTCCTTGGTTCGCACGTCGCTGGGCGCTTTGCCCAGAATGCTGAGCCGGCCGGCCGAGGGATGCAGCAGGCCGAGGATCATCTTGATCGTGGTGCTCTTGCCTGAACCGTGGGGGCCGAGCAGCCCGAACACCTCGCCGGGACGGACATCGAATGATATTCCGTCGACCGCGCGAACGATGGGGCGGCGCCAGAAATCGCGGAAGACCTTCACGAGGTCGGAGGCTTCGATGACGGGCTGGGCGGTAGCAGGTTCAGGATTCATTAGCGTACATCCATGGTTCTAAAGGCGAGCAGGCCCAGGGCGAGCACGGCGACGAGGTAGGAGAGCCCGTAGAAGCCGGCGTTGAGGACGTAGTCCCAGGGGATTCCGGTTCCCTGGCTGAGGGCGTCCACGACCCAGAAATGCTGCCAGTTGGGGAGCATCGCGTGGAGAAGGCCGGCAGCGAGGCTGGTGTCGGCGTGCCGTCCGAACAGATAGTCGGATACCAGGCCAGAAAACAGCAGCAGCCCGCAGACCGCGACCGTGGGAACCACGTCGAGGCGGGTAGCGAGGCTCACCGCGACGCCGCTTAGCACGAGGGTCGCCATGGTAATCAGCAGGCCGGCCGGCAGCAGCGGCCAGAAGTAGGCCGAGCCGAAGGAGCTGAACATGCCCTCGGCGTCGATGAACCCGGCTCCCGCGAAGGCGATGGCGAGCAGCGCGGCCATGAGTCCGAAGGCGCTCGAAGAAAAAGGGCGGCGGGTGAAAAAGTTCAGCAGGCCGGCCCCGAGAAAGGCGAGGGGAACGCAGACCAGCAGGGGAAAGCCCACCCACCAGTCGAACCGGTAGGGCAGGGAGGCCATGCGGGTCGCCATGGTGGTGGCCAGCAGGGTGCAGGCGCAGAAGGAAACCATGACCACCGCGACCCCGGAAAACTTCGAAAGGAAAAACAGGGTGCGCCCCACTGGCTTGCTCAGGATGGCGGCGGCGGTGCCCCGGCGGATCTCGTGGGCGAAGGTCGAGCAGGCGGCGTAGGCGCTCAGCAGAAGCCCTCCGGTGAAAACCACGGCCAGGGAGCTGTCCCGGACCAGCTTGGCTCCCTCGCCCAGGGTATGGGTGATCAGCAGCGGAAGCAGGCTGATGAACAGCACGCAGCTCGCGGTGAGGAGGATGCAGAGGGGCTGGCGGAGAATCTCAACGGCGGTAAGTCCGGCGAGCGAGCTGAATTGGCGGACCCGGCTGTGTTTCATGATGCGAAAGGCGAAAGGACGGGGCTAGGGCTTGAACTTGCGGACGGGCTGGAGAAAGGCCGGGCGGTTCTCGACATCCCCCGTGCCGCTGCGGGCAAGCTTGCGCCGCTTGCTGGAGGAAAGGCGGGGATCCGGTTCGGCATTCTCCTGGGCTTCGGCTTCGGATCCAGGCTGGTCGGGCTCGGATTCCTTGGCGATGCGGGCTGCCTCCTCGGCATCGGCCTCCTTCTTGGCCGCCTCATATTCGGAACTGACGTCGATATCGGGAAAGCGCTCCTGGAAGGCTTTCCAGAAGGCGGCGCGTTCAGCCGCCGGCAGATTGGCGAACACTTTGTCGCGCAACCGGTTGAACCGCTCGAGCCGGCCAAGCCTAACCCGCTCCCACGAGGCCTCCTCCTCGTTCATGCCCTCGACATTAGGGACGGGAAGCTTGGCGATGTAGTTGGCGGCGGTCGCGGCTTCGTTGGTCTTGGTCTGCTCGGCCTGTCTGGCGACGGGACGCCGCTGGGAGGGCGGAGGCCTCCGGATACGGGTGGTGCTGATGACGCGTTCGTCCTGGAGGGTAATCTCGGCGGAGGTAAACAGAAGAATTTCGTAGCTGCCCACCGTCACGCTGCCCTGTGGACGCCCCAGCTCGCGAATGGTCTGTTCGCGGCTGTCGCCGATATCGACGGCGCCGACGGCCAGGCAGAGCCCGAAAACGAGGGTGCCGACGGGGAGGAACATGGACATCCGGATGGGTTTGTGCATAGTTGCTAATAGTATGCCGTGATTCTCCGACTGTAAATGGCATTCACCCTGAATCGAGCGGGGGCATTTTATGCCGGTTGTGCTGAACATCCTGGAATCCCTGTGGGCCACCCTGAGGCAAATGGCTCCCTACCTGCTATTTGGCTTTCTCATGGCGGGAATTCTCTCCGCCCTCATCCCCGCCGCCTGGATCGAGCGCCACCTTGGCCGGGGCCGGTTTCTCCCGGTGGTCAAGGCCGCGCTATTCGGCGTGCCCCTCCCGCTCTGCTCGTGCAGCGTGATCCCGGTGGCGGTCACCCTCCACCGCCAGGGGGCCAACCGCGGTGCAGTCGCCGCCTTCCTCGTGTCCACCCCGCAAACCGGAGTGGACAGTATTTTCGTCGCCTTCAGCCTGCTAGGCCTGGGCTTCGCCATTTTCGACCCACTGGCGGCGTTCCTTTCCGGGCTGGTCACCGGATTCCTGGTGTCTCTGCTGGTGCGCGATGGGGAGGACCGCCCGCTGTCCGGGGCCGAGCCCGCTCCTGCCGCCTGCTGCTCGTCCCGGGCCGGTGCTCCCGATCTCCTAAGCCTGGCCCCGCGTCCTCCGGCCAAGTCCTCCTGCTGTGCCGGCGCGGTGCCTGCGGTCACGCCCGCTTCCTGCTGCAGTACGAAAGCCGCCCCCGCGTCGGGGACCCCTGCCGCCTGGCGGCAGATACTCCGGCATGGATTCGTGACCTTGCCGCGCGACATTGCGAACCCGCTGCTGGCAGGGCTGCTGATTGCCGGGGTGATGTCGGCCTTTCTGGGCGATGCGATTCTGGCCGGGGTAGGGTCGGGATTCACCGCCAAACTGGTGCTGCTGCTGGTTGGGATTCCGCTCTACGTCTGCTCGACCGCCTCCATACCGATTGCGGCCGCGCTGGTCGCCGCCGGCGTTTCCCCGGGGGCGGCGCTGGTATTCCTGATGAGTGGGCCGGCGACGAACGCCGCGACGATTACGACGCTGTGGTCGCGGCTCGGACGCAAGACGGCGACGATCTACCTGGTCTCCATGGGGTGCTGCGCCCTCCTTGCCGGCACCGTGCTCGACTACTTCTACGTGCGCGAGGTTTTCGAGGTCGCCCCGCCCGAACACGAGATGCTCCCCGGCTGGGCCGAGACCGCCAGCGCCATCGGCCTGGTGGTCCTGCTGATCGCGGCCCGCTATGGAAGGTCACTAACGAACCTCGCCCGCCGCAGGAACCCTTCGGTTCCAAGTCTCGGATAAAGCGTCCGCGAAAAGTTCCAAGGTTCGGAGCCTTTGGCCGCAACCAAATAGATACCTCTGATAGGATCTCTTTATCGTGATGTGGCCCTCGGTAGTATCCGCTGCGCTCCGGCAGTCGTGAGCTTTATTCGAGAATAACTTCAACCACCGATTAACGCCGATTGACGCGGATAGGAAGTAGGGGGAAATGGACAGAATCATTGCCCCTGCGATACCGGAGGGATCGATTTCATTAGCCCCCTGCTGCCCCGCACCCGGGAATCCGCGGGATAAAAAGGAATACGAGCCCGTCAGGGGTCGCATACCCCGGGAGGGTGCCTGTACCCGACTTCCCTCATACCACCTGGAGCGAGCAGTGCTGGCGCAGCACAAAAGGCCGAAAATCGCTTGCTCCACTCCCGCCTGCTAGGCAGAATGCACCGGAAGAGCGACCGTGCCCCGTGCCGGGGGCCTAGAACCATGACCAAACAAGTTCCCACCCCGTATCCCGTCCCGACAGCCCGCACCACCCGCTCGTGTATTTCAGACATCGGAATGTAGAATGCAACTGTTGGCTGTTACACCATGACCAGATTACAAAAAGAAGGAGCAGTAAGAGGGATGCTCGCCTCAGAGTTCGGCGTCTCGTTGACGAAGCGGCGCTTGGCGGTTGGCATTAAGTCATCAGGCGAAACCAAGTATCATGAATTCGACTGTGTGTCTCAAGATTACCAGTTGATTGCGGAGATTAAGACAAACGAACTCAAGGCATCATCGCAGAAGCCACAAGGTCGCTACTTCAGCTCGATCAAATGGGCTCTACTTGGTGACGTCTATATGCTGAGCCGCGTG
>CBFGVE010000121.1:0-7003 GCA_965651915.1 uncultured bacterium | reverse complement strand
AAGCAGGAGGCCCCAGGGGAGCAGGAGGACGGGAAGTTTGTACAGGTAGTAGAACAGGCTTTTAGTGTGGCGGTCCGAGGCGAGGGCCTGGAGTTCACCGCCAATCGCCAGGCTTGCCTGCGGCCCCACTGTATCGGACCGGAGTATGAAGAGATACCAGGGCAGCGCGAGCAGAAGGAACGCAGGCAGGGCGGCGAGGGCGGGGGATAGGCGGGCTGCGCGGCGCTCTCGATGGAGGAAGGCAAAGGAGCCGATCACAGCCAGCGGTATCGCCAGCGCGGCAATGCCCTTGGTTAGGAATCCAATTCCTGCCAGGGTGCCCGCCAAAGCCCAGCGTTTCCACGAGCCGCTGCGAAGGCCTGCGTAGGCGCACCCAATGGCGGTGGTGACGAAAAGGGTCTGGGGGAGGTCGGTCTCGCCCAGCCGTGCATAGCGGAGGAAAAGGACCGAGGACAGCGCGGCGAGCGCGGCAAGAAGCGCGGCGCTGCGCCCAAGCAGGCGGCTTCCGAAGCCATAGATCACGAGAATCAGTGCCAGGCCCGCGAGTGCGGTGGGCAACCTCGCGGCCCATGCGGAGCGGTTGCCTGTGAGGAGGAAGGTCTGGGCAACTGCCCAGTAGAGGAGAGGGGGTTTCTTGAGCCGTACTTCGCCCTGGTACTCCGGGACGAGCCAGTTGCCTCCATCGGACATGGTCCTGGCGGTCAGGGCCACGCGCAACTCCTGCTCCCTGGTCATCGCCATAGACCCGAGAAAGGGCGCCAGCGCCAGCAGGCTTGCGACCAGCACTAGAAACGGGGGGCGGTATCGGCTAATGGCTCGGGAAGGCATGCGGCAAGTCTAGACCGTCCTGTTCAAATTAGCCATCGGTTTGAACTTGCTCGGGCGGGGGAAAAGCGATCCAGACGAGATGCTTGTGGCCCATGGTGAAGGGGACGGGCTCGATAGACTCCCCGAGCAACTGCTCGAGGGCGGGAACATCGCGCTCGAGAGCGA
The DNA here is from genome assembly GCA_965651915.1 of uncultured bacterium. Classification (GTDB taxonomy): domain Bacteria; phylum Verrucomicrobiota; class Kiritimatiellia; order CBFGVE01; family CBFGVE01; genus CBFGVE01. Next base: position 6,010 of record CBFGVE010000121.1, on the reverse strand, counting down.
CAACCAGGTGGCGGGGCTGCGGAGCATCGCGAAGGAAGCGGAGAAGCTCTTCGTCGGTGTGGGCCATGAAGCCCATGCGGTCGGCATAGAGCGAGAAGATCTCGCCGTTCATTCGGTACATGATCATGCGGTCCTGCGGGTTCAGGTGGGCCTGGGCGGGGGGCACAAGCGCCTGGGGCGTTTTGAGAGGATTAAGCGCGGGGAAAACGAGCCCGCCAGTGCATGCGAACAGGATCAGCGTGGTCAAAGCAAACCCGTGGAGCCCCGCCGCGGAGTGGGGAGTGAGGCACCAGCGGCGCCAGCTCAGCCAGCCGCCGGCCAGCAGGGCCAGCCCGCCAGGCAGAAGCGTTTCGGACGCAAATGGCAGCCCGGGGAGGAGGCTGCCAACGACCATGGAGGCTCCAAGAATTGCACAGGACCCCGTCACGGCCCCCATGCTGGCTTTGACCCATCGGAGACCGGTCAGGGCCCAGTGCTCGGCGCCGCCCGCCACCAGCATCGCGGCGGCCGGGTAGGCGGCCAGGATGTAGAGATTGCGCTTGCTTGCGCTTAGGCTGAAGAAAACCACCACGAACAGAATCCAGGCGATCAGCCTGCGGCGCGCGGCAAACAGGCTGGGCACCCGGCGGAGAGAGGCGATGGACAGGGGCAGGAGAAGCGTCCAGGGAAGGAAATCAATTGGGAAGTATTGGAGGAAATAGTAGATCGGCTTTCGGTGGCCGCCGAACTCGCCGGCGATCCGCCCGATGTTCTGCTTGAACAGCAGTTCCTCGAAGAATCCGGGTGGTGCGCCCTGCCACCAGATCAGCGCCAGCCAGAGCCCGGGCAGGGCGAGAGCGATGAGCGGGCCCCACAGCCAGTGGCTTTTGGGCAGTCCGCTGGGTTCCCGGGCGGCCAGGGTGGCGGCCGCATAGGCACCGAGGGGCACGATGAGGCCGACGGGTCCCTTGGCGAGGACGCCGAGGCCCATGAAGAGGTAGGCGAGGGGGAGTTTTCTTCGCCAGGTGGCGGCATCGGCGGTGAACAGATGGTAGAGCGCCAGCATTTCCAGTCCGCAGAGCAGCATGTCGATTTGCCCAAACCCGCCCTTGTTCCAGAACAGGAAGCTCGAAGCCAGCAGCAGGGGCGCCAGCCTTCCCGCAGCCGGCGTGAACCAGAGGGTTGCCAGCCTGCCGACCACCCAGAGGCTCGCGACCGCGCCAAGGAAGCTGGGCAGGCGCGGGGCCACGCGGCCAATATCGCCTCCCGTGAGCAGGCCGAAGGCGTTTGTCAGCCAGAACATCAATGGCGGCTTGTGCGAATAGAACTCGCCCTGGCGGTGGGGGACCAGCCAGTGGCTGCCTGCGCGCATCTCCTGGGATACGAGCGCGAAGCGAGCTTCGTCGGGCTCCCAGAGATCGCGCCGGACATATTCGGCTCCCCACAGCAATGAAGCCAGCAGCAGTAGCTTGAGAAGAGACCAAGGGGCCGTTCTAGTCGTCATCGTGTCTCCGCTCTCCGCCGTGCCGTTCGCGTCCGGCGTTGTCGTCGCCGTGTTCTCCGAGCCGCAGGGACCCCAGCCCGGGAAGGGTAAGCGTGGCGGTTGTCTGGTCGAAGCCGCGCGCCACTAGGCCGGCCCACAAGCCGAGGATCAGCAGGATGAGGAGGCCCGCAAAAGGTTTGGACGAAGCTATGGCCTGTTCGGGTGCGCAGTCCTGCTTTCCGTTGAACATGCCCAGGGCGATGTTTTCCCGGTGATGGATCGTATGCAGAAGCATGCCCGCCAGATGGGCGCCAATTGCGGCCAGGAGGCCATAGGCCAACAGTTCGTGGAGGTCCTCCGAGAAATCGGAGGACATCGTCAACCCCGTCCAGATTATGCCGATCACCATGCCGAACATGGCCAGCGCGATGGCTGCAATGCCCGGGTTGTGACCGACATAGCGGCGGGCTTTTCCAAGTGGCGCCATTGCCAAGTAGACTAGCGTTTCTCTCGGGGAAAACACTAGGCCGCGCAGCCGGGAGTATCGAGCTCCAGCGATCCCAACCACGATTCGCACGATCAGCAGAAATCCCGCCGACAAACCGAACAGCATGTGCAGGGCGAAGAACGGGCTGTCGTCATCAATGAGGAAAGAGAACAGCAAGGCGAGGGCCAGGCATAGACTGAAGGCTGCGTGAAAGATGCGGATGGGCCAGTCCCATATCAATGTTTTCATAACCGGCTGCCAATCTACGAGGGGTGGTTGATGCGCAGTCTGCTGTAGGATGGCGCCGGATTCCAATGCAATCACCTTAATGAGTTGTAAGGTGATTTAAGTTGGGCTGGTGACGGCTCCGGAGGCAGGATTCGGCTCATGCAAATTAATCGTGCAGTAGATTCCGGTTCCGCCACCCCCTGTTACTCCGTGGTGCTTCCGGTCTACAACGAAAGGGGTGCTGTCGAGGGGTTGGTCGCCGAAATTGTGGCTGCGTTGGAGCCGCTGGGGCGTTCGTTCGAGATCCTCTGCGTCGACGATCTGAGTACCGATGGGAGTCGCGAGGTGCTCGGGGCGCTCGCCCGCCGCGACCCCCGCGTGAGGCTGGTCGAGCATAGGCGGAATTGCGGCCAGAGCGCGGCCTTGTATTCCGGTTTCCGAAGGGCGGTGGGCGACATCGTGATCACCATGGATGCGGATGGACAGAACGATCCGGCCGACATTCCTGCCATGCTAGCTCGTCTGGAGCCGGGGGTGCATGCGGTAACCGGGGTGCGTGCCCGCCGCCGCGACAACTGGATACGCCGCTTATCCTCGCGGGTGGGCAACGGCTTCCGCAACGTCGTCACCGGGGACTCGATTCGCGATGCCGGCTGCGCGATGCGGGTGGTGCGGCGCGAGGCGCTGGCCGAAGTCCCTGCGTTCAATGGCATGCACCGCTTCCTGCCTACGCTGCTGCGTAGCCAGGGCTATACGGTACTCGAAGTGTCGGTAGGCCATCGTCCCCGCATGTCGGGAACGTCGAAGTACGGCGTGGGCAACAGGCTTTGGCGAGGAATGGCGGATTGTCTGGCGATGCGCTGGTGGCGTCGCCGGGCGCTTCCCGGCGATAGGCTGACGGCGGTGGCTTTGCCGGCTGTACGGGAGAGCGAGGCTTCTCCGGTGTTGGCCAAGGAAGGTGTGAAACCCGCGCGACCCCGCGAATGGGTGGCTCTCGCCATTCTCGCGCTTTGCCTGCTGGTGGCGTATGCGTCGCCGCTGCGCCAGTGGCTGGGACGAGCCCAAGAGGTCCAGGCCTGGGTGCAGGCCTTTGGGGTTGCCGCGCCGATGGTGTTTGTGGGTCTTGCGGCTCTGCTGGTTGCGGTGGGGTTTCCCCGTACGCTGCTATTCCCGGTGGCAGGCGTTATGTTCGGGTTCTGGACGGGCTTGGCGCTTGGGGTGTGCGGGACGCTCGCTGGGGCCTATGCGACCTTCTATTTTGCACGGTGGGTGGGGAGAAGTTTTGTTCTGCGAAAGTGGCCGCATCTGAGTCGCGCGGCCGAGCGCATCGGTCGGCCTGGCATGCTGGCCATAGTGTTTATTCGCCAACTTCCGGTGCCGGGATTCCTATCCAATCTGCTGCTGGGTGTGGGGTCAACAACCCATCGCGCCTTTCTGCTGGGCACGGCACTGGGGACACTTCCGGCCTCGGTGGTGGCTACGCTTGTGGGCAGCAGCGTGCTCCTGTCTTCCAGCGGCGCGCGGGTTGCGATGGCGGGAGCCTCCCTATGCACCCTGGCGGTGCTGGGCGCTTTTTCCGGAACCCAACTGATGCGCTCCGACCGCCTTGGGAAACTCCGCGAAACGGTCGAGATGCTCCGCGAGCCAATGGCTGGCATGCAGGGGTGAGCACGAGGTCGCGGCGGGTCTAGGAGCCTTATTCGATGCCCAGAAAGATCGGCTCCTCCACCAGTGCGCCGACAGCGTAGTGCGCCCTCGACTCGCGCACCGCATCCGTTTCCGTGCGGTGCTCCAAAGAGGCTTCCGCAGCGAGGTGCCCGGCCAGGCGCGTGAGCAGAAGTTTAAAGGACGTATGCGGGCTCAGATCCGCACATTCTCCAGACTTCATAGATTTAGGAGCGGTCAATACCGCGCAGCATGAATACATCTGCTGCTCCACCATGCGCTCACAAAGAATTTGCATGCGTCGCTGGTACGAGGACTTCTGGAAAACTGAGTCGGTTGGGAAGTGTGGTGAACTGGCTGATACAGGTTTTCTGGACGCCTCGGAATCCTCCACAAAAATAAAATAGCCGAGAAAAGGCGAAGCCGCCTTGCCGAAAAGCCCTTCACTTTGAGCCTTCCTAAAATCGTAGGCGCTGCCCAGGGCCTCCTCGCATCGGTTGTTAGCATTGTTGCCAAAGGAGGGCCCGCAGAGCGATTTCAGTTCGAGGGCGACGAGCAATCGCTTTCGGTGAATCACTAAGATATCCCATTGCTTGGTAGGCCGAAAGAGACCGGGTAGCGCAACCGTGGCCTTGCCGCGATGGACTTCGCAAGAAGGAGGCCCATAGCGACGAACAACATCCACAACCATGTCTCGGAATGCGTCGAGGTTTTTTCCTCCGGTGACCATGGCTCGCATGCCCTGGTCACTTCGCCCCAAAGAAAGCTGCTTTGCGGCGGACTTTTCTCTGCTGGACCAAAAATAGCGGACCGACTGTTTTAGACGCTCTTCGAAACGAATCAGCTTTGCGGTCATAGAGTTACCTGGAAGGGGGGCAGTTTTCACCCAGTTGAGTCCATTCTTCGTCGGTGAGATGGTAGAGGTGCTTTACCGCTTCATCGCGGAGGCTAGGGATCCTGGAGCTGGCTGCCTTCCGCAGTAGTTGCTTGGTGCTTGGTGGGAGCCTATCCCACAGCGGCAGGCGGATGCGCCGGAGGTACTGGGCTTGAAAGCGAAGGTAGCCGCCGCGCATGCGGGGGCTGTAGGCGGCGACGAAGGCGCGGGCGATTCGGCTGCCGAGCACCATGCGGAGAACCGGGAGTTCCCACTCGCTGGAAAGGATGTAGTAGAGATTGTGGTGGGGATAGTAGCGGCCTTCTTCCAGCACGACGTGTGCCTCGCCCTTGATGTCGGGAATTAGAAGCTTGGGCGTGCTGGCAAGAGGAAGGTGTATGCGATCGATTGTCCGAAACCAGCTTGCGGGATTTTTCCCGGCCACATGCCTTCGCGCAATGGCGCTGCGGTGGCGTTCGATGTAGGCCTTGAACCGCGGGTAGCGGTCGGGGTCGGCTATGCGTCCATCCATTTCGTAGGGGTTTAGGACCCATTGTCCGCGCCAATTGACGTTGCCGTCCCGGATGTCTTTTGTCGTGACCAGGGGCAGTCGGCGTTCAGGTTCGACATCGAGCTGCGATTCAGAACCGATGAAGACGGCGTCGGCACCGGTGGCCACGCCTATGCCCACCTTGCAGCCCGCTTCTTCGAGTGTCGGAAATTCGTTCTCCAGACGGCGGAGAACGCGGTCCGCCCCATGCTCGTCGAAGGACCAGGGGTGCTCTCCGTTGCCGACGGGGTTTAGCTTGGCTAGTCGCGGGTCGGGCGTTTTCGACCGGATGGCCTGGGCAAGCGAGGTTAGTCCCGCCGGATCGATTTCCGGGCGGAAGGCGGCGAGGGTGTGGGTCCCTCGTCCTCTGCGAATGATGGTAACCGCAGGATAGGCGTCGACTTCACCCAGGAAAGCCGGACAGCCGGTGAAGTCGATGTAGGCTTCGAGATGGAAATCCTTCGCGACAATTGCGCGCAGGGGCCCGCCGTAGCGGTTTTTCATCCATCGGTCCGCGCAGATAAAGCCAAGCTGGCCCTCCGGAGCCAGCAGCCCGAGGGATTTCTCGTAGAAGGCGACATAAAGGTCCGCGCGGTCGAATAGGGATGGCCAGCGGTTGCGATAGGATCGCAGAAGGGGCTTGGGGAGGGCCTCGAGCCGAACGTAGGGAGGGTTGCCAACGACATGGGTGAAGGAGCCAAGGTGGTCGACGGTCAGGAAATCGGCCTGGAGGAGCCAGCAGTC
>CBFGVE010000120.1:0-7005 GCA_965651915.1 uncultured bacterium | reverse complement strand
TGAAGACTGTCTGGAAGATGAGCGCGATCGTCAGCGACGGCGCCAGCAGCGGCAGCATCACGTGCCGGAAGACGCGCAGGCGGGTCGCGCCGTCCGTCCTGGCGGCGTCGAACAATTCCTCGGGGATAGCCGTCAGGCCCGCCAGCAGGACGAGGCCGAGTGCGAGAGGATAGGTGGAGCTTTGGCGCATGGCGTTCATCCAGTTCGGCATCAGCTACCAAGTGGTTGACGTTCCCCGGACCAGTACCCGCAACCCTCCGCCGGAGGGCGAGCCGTGCACGATCACCGGCTGGCCGTCGGGTCGGAAGGAGAGACGAATGGTTCCGCCGGGAAAAGGCGCATCGTCCACATGGGCGGAATGCCAGACTCCGGGGCTTTCCTCACGGGCGAAACGAATGGAGTTGGGATTCAGTACGCTGCGGTAGGCCAGGCAGGCCCGCCCATCCGGCCCGAAGGCTAGCGAGGCCTGATCGGAGGCTAGGGACTCCACGGAGGACGGGTACCAGGTCGGCCCATTTTTCCGGGCAACCCGGAGCACGTTCGCATCCGTATCGTACCAGGCGACCGCCGGCTGGCCGGAGGCATCCATGGCCATGGAAACCCAGTCGCCGGGGGACGTCCCGGTATCCGGATTGGAGATGTCCCACACCACGCCATCCGTCTGGGCGAAGTAGATCTCGTTCGAGCTGGCGACGGCGAGCGCGGGGAATCCACCCGGGCCAGCGGCCAGGGCCATGACCGATAGATCGGGCGAGGTGACCGGCACGCTCTCGCCCACCCAGGTCGAGGCAAGCCTCCGTAAGACCCGCACTGGGGAGCCATCCGTTGTGAAGAAGGCAGCCATCGGCTGGGCATCGCCACTGAAGGCCAGAGCACAAGGCTTATCCTGAACCAACGAATCGATTTTCAGGGTACTCCAGGGGCCAACGCCTCCCATGCTCGATGTATAGTAGACGGAGTTGCTTGCCAGGTTGATGAATACAGCGGCCACTTCGCCCGAAGAGGACGCGGCGATGCCGCTGTACCAGGAGTCCGCTGCGGAGCTGGAAGCCAGCAGGCCGTGCTGCCATACGCCGGATGAGTCGGATGAAGCCACCCGGATATCCCCGGAGGCGTCTTCCCGGAAGGAAACCACCGGCAGTGCGTTGGGTAAAAAGGCCAGGCCGGCGTCGCCGCCGAGAACCGCCGTGAAGCCTGTATCGAGCCGCCACGGCAGCTCGACGCCGGCGGCATCCATCAGGAGGGCGTTTCGCTGCAGGAGAGTGTTGTTCTGGCTGGCTAGGCGCCCCACGCCATCGAGGAGGGCGACCGTTTCGGACTCGAGCATGTGCAGCCGGTCCCATATCTCCTGGAGGGACTTCTGGGTGGGGGCAGGTGTCCCGGGAGGCGACATGGGGCCCTGGGCAGAGGCGGAAAGCGCGAGCAGGCTGGTCGCTAGGGCGGTCAGGTATGGCTTCATGTCACGGTCCTCAGGGTAGGGAAAGCTGAATTTCGGCGTCGCCGTAGCCTGCGGGGGCCACGAAGGTGAGCGTGGCCTCCTCCCACGGCTGGGCACCCGAGAAAGAGAAGTAGCCGTCGCCATCCACCTCTTCGGTTTGGTAGACGAGGGAGAGCGGGTTGGTCTCCTGCGCCTGGTAGCCCAGGATAACCTTGCCGCCAGTAACGCCCGCGCCATTCGACTTGGTCACGACACGGCCACTCACACCCGACCCGGTGGCCACCACGCCGGTGAACTCGGTCGCCTGCCCGGTGACCACGCGGATCAATCCTCCGCCCAGGATTTCGGAAGCGTGGAGGTGGTCCTCCTCGGGCTCGAAGATGGAGGCGTGGAGGTTGACGTCGTTCGGTGCCAGCAGAAAGGAACTTGCGCCCTCGGGAAGGGGCTTGTCGGCATAGAAGTATTCGAACCAAGCCCTGATTTTCCGGCTCTCCAGCGGGGCGAGGGTCACGCTGGTGGTCTCCAGCAGGGTGAGGTAGAGCGGATTGGTCTGCTCCACGAAGATCTCGGCGATGGTCTCCATCTCGTAGGGATTGCTGACGGTAAACTCCAGCTCGAAGCGCTCGGCGGGAGAAGCGGCGGCGGAGTTGAACCGGGTGTAGTTCGACTGCGCCTTGTTGTTGGTCTCGTCCAGCTCCTCACGGCCGGAAACCGGATGCGTGTAGGGCACGATCTCCACCTCGATGCAGTAGTGCCCTCCCTGGGAAGGCCGCCACTGCGAGGTGAACGTCGCGGAGCCGTTCGCCGGTATATCCTGGGTGTCGATGCCGATGTCCTGGGCTGGCGCCCCGCTCACGTTGTAGTCCCGGACGCGGAATATGGCCTGCACGCCGGGGGCGGCGATGGGACGACGGTTGCGGATGGTGGCCTCGATGGTGTTGAGCTGGTTGCTCCACGGCACGTTGGTCCATTCGGGGTCGGCCTCGCTCCGCTCGTTCTTCACGAGAATATCGGGGCTCTGCCAGTTTGCCCGAGACCAGGGACGGATGCTGGGATCGGGACGAGTGTAGGGGCCGGCCGGCGGGCCGGGGTCCATATTCGCACCATACAGCACCTGCACCTGAGCCGAATTAGCCCCCGCGTTAGTCACGGCTAGCTCGAACTCGAACTTGTCGGCGGGGTCGGTGAAGTCGATTTCCCGGTAGGACTGGCCGACATCGAGCACGGGCCCATCGCCGTACTCCGAAGCCAGTAGCATGATGGGCTTGCGCCGGGTGGCCCGGTCGAACTCCGGTCCGAAAGCCACATCGGTACCCACCACGCGCGAATCGGCGGGCAGGGACCGGTCGCTCTCGCCCCCCGGCTGAAGCTGGCGGTATTCGAAGTAATAGCTCCAGCCATCGGCGCGGCGCACCTCGATACCCGCATACACATCCGGATCGTTGTTGCCGCCGGAGAGGGCGGACAGCGACACCAGCTCGTTGATCGCCACGTCGCCATTGACCTCGAAATTGTAGAGTTTGATGTCTTCCTTTTCCAGCCAGCCGAGCATGAGCTTGTGGGCGAGCAGCACGTGGGGAAAATTCTGCTCGTTCGCCATCATGGCCCACCCACCCGGGGCGCGCGCCTTGTAAAATTCGGCGTGACCCTCCCAGGCATAGATGTCGCCCAGACCCAGGTTGTGAAGGGTCTCGTGGATGATGACCGGAGCGAGCGGCCTATTCTGCTGCGCGACCCAGTCGTGGGGCATGCTGATGCCTCCGGCATTCACGGACGCCGGCACCGGTGCCGCCCCGCCTCCCGGGGGTGGTAGATTGAGCAGGTAGGCCCGGCTGGGACGCGCCACCGGCCAGGCGAACAGGTCGGGGAGCGGATTGCCATCGGTATCGACTCCCCGGTTGGTCCGGCTGCGGCTCACGAGAAGCAGAGAATCGGCGTCCTGCAGGTTCATCTGGTCGCCAACCGCCGTGACCACCGTTTGAAACAAACCGTTTTCGTAGGTATAGGCGTTGCCTTGGCGAACTTTGAAAAGCGAGTCCCAAGACGAGGCTACATTGAACGCTCCACCAATCTCATAGCTCACCTGGACCCGTCCACCCGACACCTCGTCGAACCAGGGAATCACATCGTCATCCATCGCCGCCGAATACTCGGCCATGGTGGCGGCCACTTCGGCCTGGGTGTAGCGGGCCTGGGGGGTATCGAAAAGGATGATGGCCACCTTGTAGTCGCCCGAGACCGGATAAACCCTGTAGTTCTCGGGCTCGTTGCCCCCACCCCCTCCCCACGCCGCGCCGCTGGCGCCCAAACGGGTGTGGGCGCCAAGGATCCACTGCGAGGGCCCGGTTTCCAACGGCACGACCTCGTCGGTCACCGCGAAATCGAGGCTGGATACAACCGCCCCGGTGTTGGGGTCCACCGCCTCAAGCACGTAGTCGCCGGGCGTGGCCCCGGCCAGGAGGGTGACACGGGGTTGCTCGGCGGCTTCGACCGCCGTCATCGACCGCGATACCCAAGCGCCTTCTGGAGGCACCACCCGGTATTCTAGATCGGCGGCCTCATAGCCGGCGTCCTCGGGCACCTCGACGTCGATGTGGGCAAACTCGTTGAGGAACAGCGTCGTCCGCTCGGGCTGGAAGATGGAGGCCCCCAGCGCGTTGAGCAGAAGCGCATTCTGCAGGCGAGCTCGGGCGATCTGCGCCGAGATGCGATCCCGCTCCCGGAGAATGACGTCCATGTTGCTCCGGGCGGCCTCGAGCGAATCCCAGATTTCCTGGAGCGATTTCTGGGTGGGTCCCGGAGGGCCGGGCGGCGGCTCCATCGCGCCCTGAGAGCGAGCCTCGGGAACTGCGGCGCAAAACGCCAGAAGAAAAACGGAAGCGAATGAAACCACACGGGAAAAAGCCGCTCGATCAGGCATGAAACTCTCCTTGGCCGCAGGGTGGCTGCGTTAGTCGGTTTGCGAACCACGCTCCCAAGCCAGAGAGGCGGCACTTGCGCAAAGTTTAGGGAGGGCCCCTTCTGCAGTCAAGCATCGGGGGGCGCCCGATGCAAAAAACCGCATAGCGCGGTCGAGCGGGAGAGAGAGGAGAAAGAACCTGCTCGATAAGGTTAATAGGAACCTCCCCGGCTCACCGGGAACCGTTCGCCCTGCCTGGCACGGGCGGTCTCGGCAGCCCCTACATCGAGCGGCCGAGCAGGCTCTTGTGCTCGACGAAGTACATCGCGCCGGACGCGACGGTGATCAGGCCCACGCCATAGCCCACCGCCTGGGCGATGATCCTGAAGCCAATCTTGAATTCCTCGATTTTGGCGTAGTCCGGGCCCAGCAGGTCGTACTGCACCGAAAGCCCCAGCAGCAGCACGATAATCGCCACGATCTGCCAGACGGTTTTGTGCTTGCCCCACTTGCCGGCCGAAATGATATCGCCCTTGCTCACCGCAAGCAGGCGCAGGCCAGTCACCAGGAACTCGCGGCTGATGATAATGACGGTAATCCAGGCAGGCACCAGCCCCAGCTCGGTGAAGCTCACAAAGGCGGCGCAGACGATGACCTTGTCGGTGAGCGGGTCCATCAGCTTGCCAAAGGAAGTGACCCCGTAGACGTTGCGGGCGAGATGGCCGTCGAGAAAGTCCGAGATCCCCGCAATGACGAAGATGAAGAGAGCCGCGCTCTTCATGAAGGGATAGGGAAGAGTCAGGCAGGCCATCATGAACGCCGCGATGATCAGACGGCTGACTGTCAGCATATTGGGTAGATTCATGGAGACTCGCTAACGGAGATAGAGGTCAAGGTAAGGGGTGGGTGATTCTTCGATCAGGGGACCCGAGTCCGGAGGAACAGATGACGCGGCTTCGATTCCGTCCGGCCTTTCATCCCGGTCCCCGCCGCAGGACCGCATGGCGAGCCCCAGCACGATCAGCACGGCCACCGTGCCGACCGCCCAGGGCGCATAGGGACGCGCGGCAGTCCAGCCCGATTTCAGCGCGGTCTTCAACCCGTCGGAAACCGCCGCCCAATCGACCAGGGGCTCGCCGCTGCCGGCCTCCGCCGCCGGCTCTGAGCTTTCGGACGACTCGGCGAGAATGGGCGCCCGGGTGCGGGGCATGTAGTGCTCTTCGTAGAGCTGGATGAGAGGAGCGGACTCCAGGCCAAGATACTCGGCGTAGAGCCGGATGAAGCCCTTGGCGTAGGTCGGAGCGGCCACGCGGCTGTAGTCGTTGGCCTCCAGCGCCTCGATGGCCTGGACCTTCATTCGGGTCGCCATGGCAGCCTCCGAGGCGGTGGCTCCCCTGGCCTCGCGGGCCGCTCTAAGTTGATCTCCCAGTGTCGCCATGAATCCAGGTTTTCTTCGGTTAAATAGTGGCCTTCGGCTGCGGTCCAGCCCACATCAGGACTCCGCCCGGGACTCCTCCTCGTCGAACTCCGGGCTGTCGTCCGACGCGTTCTCGGGCACCTCGCCATCCAGATCGATGAGGATTTCGCGCGGATCGGACCCCCGGGGCGGCCCGACGATACCCTTTTCTTCGAGAATATCCATCAGGCGCGCTGCCCGTGTATACCCGATGCGCAGCCGTCTCTGCAAGGACGAGGTGGAGGCCCGGCGCGTTTGGCGAATGACCTCGACCGCCGCATCCATCATGTCGTCCTCGTTGTCCACCTCGGGAAGATCGACGGTCTTCCCTTCTATGCGGTCGTGGACCTCGTTGATGAAGACCGGCTGGGCCTGCTGCTTGATGAACTCGACGATGCGGTTGATCTCGGCGTCGGAGGTGTAGGTGCCCTGGGCGCGGATGAGCTTGCTGCTGCCCGGCGGCATATAGAGCAGGTCGCCCTTGCCGAGCAGCTTGTCGGCGCCCACGGTATCGAGAATGGTCCGGCTGTCTACCCGCTGGGCCACCTGGAAGGCGATGCGGGCGGGGAAGTTGGCCTTGATCGTGCCGGTGATCACGTTCACCGAGGGGCGCTGGGTGGCGATGATCATATGGATGCCCACCGCGCGGGAGAGCTGGGCGAGGCGGGCGATGGAGTTCTCGATCTCGGCCTGGGCCACCATCATCAGGTCGGCCAATTCGTCTACGATGATCACAACGTAGGGCACCCGGTCGGGAATCGCGTCGTCGGCCGGCGGCGGGGCGTCGCCAAACAGCTCCGCCTGCTTGGCGATAGGACGGGAATTGAAGCCCTTGATATTGCGGACGCCCACCTTGGCAAAGAGCTTGTAGCGCTTCTCCATCTCGTTGATCGCCCAGCGCAGCCCCAGGCCGACCTTCTTGGCCTCGGTGATGACCGGGGCGACGAGGTGCGGCAGGTTGTTGTAGCCCGAGAACTCCACGATCTTCGGGTCGATGAGCATGAGCCGCATCTGCTCGGGGGTGCGGGACATGAGCAGTCCCGCGAGGATGGAGTTCATGCAGACGGTTTTGCCCGCGCCGGTGGCACCCGCGATGAGCATGTGGGGCATGTCGGCCAGGTCGCCCACGATGACCTTGCCCCCCACGTCCTTGCCAAGGGCCAGCGGAAGGGCCTTGCGGGTATCCTGCCACTCGGCGCTCTCGGCAATCTC
>CBFGVE010000119.1:0-7036 GCA_965651915.1 uncultured bacterium | reverse complement strand
GGTATAGGCGGCCGTGGGCTGGACCACCGTGTTGCCCCCAATCCTCAGTCCATTCTCGGGGGCGCCTACGGGCGAAAAGATCGCTTCGCTGCCGCTGGTGAACGACCAGCCCAGCCCCTCCAGCTCGGCGATGGTGTCCTGGTTGGCATCGTCGAAATTGAAATCCATGATCACCGCCGCGCCGACGGGGAGGGACAATCCCGCAGACAAGGCAATGGTGGCGAAAACAAGTCTGGCAGTAAAGAACATAAGCGACGGCCTCTTTCAGTGGCTGGGGCTTCCATCCTGTGGTCGACCGTTGAAACGGGCCGGCACAGCAACCGATTAGAGCGAATAGGGTGACAATAACTTGTCGCCTTGGAAAAATCAATAAGTTATTGCGATTGAGGCTCTTTTATTGATTTTCTAATATTGATACTGATCAAAGAGCCGTAGCTCGGAGCAACGGGGCAAAACCCTCGCTAAAAACCTACATTAGCGGCGAGCTATCCGACGCCTCGCCACAAGCACGGCCAGCGAACCGAGGGCAAACAAAGCCACGCTCCCCGGCTCGGGAATCGCGGTGACCTGGATATCGAAGAGAAAGGCCTGGCGGGAACTGTTGTTGTACGTCCCCTGGCTCCAATAGAAATTGTCCGGGATACCGGCCGCAGCGAAAGAGACCGTGCCGGTGGCAAAGAGGGTGCCCGATCCCGGTTGCTCCAGAGTGTAGCTTAAGGTCGTGCCCACCCAGGAGAAGTCGACCTGAACGCGATTCGAGTCGTATTCGCCCGCGTCATCCACGCTCAGTCCGGCTGCCGCCACGTTGGTGGCGAACGATGTGCTGGCCACCACGCCGATGTTGGAGGTGTTGTTCATGGTCAACGCGAAAAGCTCCGTGGTGCCAGACCGGATACTCATGCGCGCGTTCGAGAAGCTATCGGAGGTGCCCACCAGCATGCTGACCGAGCCGGTGGCGGAGGTTTCCGAAAAGGTAAAGGATGCCGTGGGCTGCACATTGGTGTTGCCCCCCAGCCTGAGCGCGCTCTCGGGCGCGTCTCCCGGCGCAATCACAACCTCGGTTCCACCGGTAAAGGACCAGCCCAGGCTCTCCAGCTCGGCGATGGTGTCCTGGCTGGCATCGTCGAAATCAAAACTCATGACCAGAGTGGCCCGGGACGAGGCCGCCCCAAGGAGGATACCGGCCAGGATCATCGGATAAATTCGGCGAAGACTGAGGTTCATGGTCTGTTTCTCCTTAGTATTGCACTCGCTACACGTCTCAGCGGACCACCCTATACTCCAGCAACAGGCAAGGCCAACCAAGGGCCTTGCGGGGCCACGGCGGGTGCGCCCGCCCTTCCAATGGGTTAGGAAGCCAGCGAACGCATCTTCGGAACAACCTACAGGCCCGGCTTCAAAAAATCAACAACTTGTTGCCTATGAATGAGTTTTGCAAATTTCCCAATGTTGATACAAATCACGGGAGGCCGGATGGTGATCCAGGAAAACTTGATCTCGAAAATATCACGCGAACCGCACTATGCGGACGGGTGGCCCCGGCGGGAGCAAGGCCCGCCCCCCCGGCACCTCCAGCACCTGAGGTTCAGTCCGCAGCCCCTCTAGCGCGGCCAGACCCGGATGCGGTGCGAACCCGGCCCGGTGGGCTCGATGGGACCGGGGAAGGGATTGTCGGGATTGCGAGGCGCACCGAAGTAGTCGGTGTCGATGCGTATTGGGCTGCCATCGGGGTTTTCAAAGGCGGCGCCGGACGCACGGGCGCGACCCAGCCGAGCGGTGTCGACCAGCGTTCGCGGACGCGCCCTCCCCCACTCCGGGTCTAGAACCAGATTCACAAAGACCTCCCCGCCTTGATCCTCGACCTGGAGCGATGGCTTGCAGCCTGAGTCGGTCTGGGGCGAAGTCTCGTGGCGGGTCGCCTGGGCTCCGGCGAGATAGAGGTTGTCCTCGGAATAAAGCGGAAGCCAGGTGGCATCGTCATAAGTGGCCGAACCGGCAGGATGGATCAGTACGTTGCTGATAAAGCGGTCGTCCCCCATCTCGATGTTGAGCAGGTCCACCACGTCGGTCGAATGCGGTTTGTGGAAGGGGGTGACGCGGCCAAGCTCGGGTTTGGCAACCACCTCCCCGGCGATGAGGTTATGCGCGAAGGCGCTGCCGTGGGACCAGTTCGTTACGGACTTCCCCGAAAGAAACAGGTTGTTGTCGACCAGCAGCGGACCGTGGTTGACCTCGATGTACAGGTCCTCGACATCCCCGTTGCCATAAAGCAGGTTTCCGGAGACGCGGGTGCCCTGGCTCATCCAGTCGAGCCAGATGCCCCGGTAGCAGTTGAACACGCGGTTGCCCACGATCTCGGTGTCGATGGCACCGTGGAACTTGATGCCAGCCATCTCGAATCCGAAGAAGAGTCGGCGGGTGTAAATGTCGTGGATAACATTCCCGCTGATCCGGCTGCGCAGGGCGCCTAGGCTGCCGGCGATACCTGCCATCTCGCAGTGGGACACGGTGTTGTCGCGCACGATGTGGTCGCCCACCTCCCCTATCCGCCACCCTTTCGCCAAGGCACGCTCGATGGTGCCGTGGTAGGTATCACGGCCATCGGTGCGCTCAACCACGGGCTGGTCGCCGCAGTCCTCGGGGTCGTCGTACTTCCCCAGGGTAATGCCGGCGCAGAGGGAGTAGCGCACGGTGTTGCCCTCGATGATCCATCCGCGCGACCAGTTGGTGCCTAGCAGTCCGACCTGCTCGGTGGTGGGAGGCGACCAGGGCGTCGCCGCGCGGGTGAGGATAAAGCCCCGAACGGTGAGGTAGTTCACCCCGGTTTTCGACGGATAGAATACGGCTTCGCGGACGCTAATCTCCGTTTCACGCTGGTTGGGGTCTAGGCCCGGGAACTGGGCCCAGATCTTCGTGTCGGATTCGGACACCTCGGCGAACCAGCGGGGCTCGATTTCGACCGGCTTGAACAGCTCGTCCCGGTCGGTCGCCTCGGCCAGCCAGTGGCCATCCAGATAGACCGCGCCGCGGTGGTGCAGGCGTTTGCGGGGGTAGAACCAGTGGCCCTGGAGCAGCGCGGCGAAGGGGTTGAAGTCGCCAAAGTAAGTGTTGGGTACGCTCAGGCGCCAGACGTCGCCCGCCTCCCGCTCCCAGCCATGCGCGCGCTCGGAGCCACAGATCTCGACCCGCTCGCCGGGAGCGGCCCGGTAGGTGATGCGGCAGTCGTCGGAGGCGCCGCCCCGGGGCGGGTCGACGCGCTCGCGGTAGACGCCCTCGTGCACGGTAATGGTATCGCCATGCTGGGCGAGCAGGGCGGCCGCCTGGATGCTGCGGAGGGGAGCCTCGGGGGTTCCCGGCTGGTCGTCGCGCCCCTGAAGGGACACATGGTATTCAAACGGAACGGAGGGGCGGGAAAGGGACATGGAGATCAACCTGTCGGATGGGGTTGGAACGCACAAGACTTGGTAAACAAATCGTTTTCTAGCGCAACCGGTCCATCTGGTCCATGCACAGAATTCGCATGTCTATGGATGCATCGGAGCGCCAACGGGCAGCAGCCCATTAAAAACGCCGCCTTTCGGCAGTGGCCCTTCGGGGCATTACCCGGCAGCAGAGCCGCCTTCGACCCATCCCTTTCACCCGCGCTACGGCGAGCTATGGTGCCGCCCCCCTCAGGGCGCTTCGTCGATGTCGGAAGCGGGGCTGTGAAGCCCCGGAACCTCCACCGCCTCGATACCGGGAATGGTAAAGGGGGTGCGCAGACTGAGGCGGGTGGCAAAATCCCCGCTCGGGTGGCCGCTGCTGAGCCAGGCGAGCAGGGGACTGCCCCGCCAGCGCTGGCGGAGGTCGGACTCGACCTGCTCGGCATAGGATTCATGGCCAAGCAGGCGAAGCAGCAGGGTGAGGCGGGCCCCAACCCGGATACTCGTTTCCGGGCGGTCGCTGTGGCCCACGATGAATTCGTACTCCTGCTGGGCGGCGCGGTAGAGGAGGTTCTTCAGGTAGAGATCCCCTAGCTTCTCGCGGAGCACAAGACTACCGGTCTCGGCAATTTTCTCCCGGCAGTAGTCCATCGCCACATTGAACCGGCCCTCCCGGACCAGCAGGTTGACGTGGCGCAGGTAGATCCATTCCACGCCAGGGTGCCCATCCTCGATCAGGTGCTCGAGCTGCTTGCCGAGAGGGTAGCGGAAAGGCCGGTACAGGGGATCTCCCACAACGGTCATCTGCCAGCTCAGCGAGGGCAGCGCGAGATAGGCGCTTTCGGCCAGGGAGTAGCCCCGGCAGAGGCGGTCGGTGAACACCGCTAGGTCGAGCGTGGCCTGCAGGTAGGGTTCATGGACCGCTCCAGCCGAAGCGGAGGCGCCACGGGCCAGCAGCGGGCCGACCCAGCGCTCGCTTCGGCTGCGCAGGGTAGCCGCGCTAAACGAATGCAGGTGGTAGGCGAAGGCACCGGGAGAGAAGGTGAAGTTCGGACGGATGAATGGACCATCGATTTCCCCGGTGTACCAGCCCATGTAGAAAGCGGCGTCCTCCATCGGGAACAGCCGGTGAAACACCCCGCCGTTGGCGTCAACCTCGCATTCGAATCCCTCGGATCTCATCCGCTCGGCTGCCTGCTGCATCCAGAGGTCGCCAAGCACGTAGCCGCCAGACTGTAGCCCCTGCATGTCAAAGTAGGCCCGTCCGAGCATCCCGTAGCGCTCGGACTGGATCGCGTGATCAATCATCTGGCGTACCACTTCGGGCGAAGGTCCGTCCAGCCGGGTGGCCAGCAGGATAAACCGGGACCGGGCGTCGCCGTCGAACCGGGAATAGCGGGTGTAGAGAGGATTCGAGACCTGCCCGGCGAGGGGCACATTTAGCAGGAGTGTGGCCAGCTCGGAATCAACCGACGCCTCGTCCCTTTCCCAGTCGACGCCCAGCTTGGCGGCCGCCTTGCCGAGGATCGCCGGGCGGGTGGGGTCGATGCGCACCGGCACGCCGTGAATCGAGACTATGAAAGACACATCGCTCGACTGGGTGTCCCACGCTGACTCGTGGGGCTTCACCGCGCGAGGGTTGCGGGCTCGCTGAGCAATATGGCCCTGGCTGCGGAGGAACGCGAGCAGCGGATCACGCAGGCGGCTCTCGTAGTCCCGTCGGGACATGTGCTCGGCCGTAGGCAGATCCAGCTCGCAGATGCGCTCCGGAGCAATCCCCCGCTGTTCGGCATAGTACTGGCCCAGCATGCGGGAGGCCGGAAGGTTGCGGTTGACCAGCACGACGATGGACTCGCGACCGAGATCGGCGGCGTAAGCGGAAAGACTACCTGACGACATCAGGCCCAGCAGCAGCGCTATGCGGAGGATGAACGGCGAACCCAAGCGATTTCCCCTGAAAAAGGTGAATGAAGTCGGAAGTAGTATACACAAAAGCGCCCGGAGGGGAAACCCTCCGGGCGCTTTTTAGAAAACCCTAGTCTCCTAGTGCAGCAGCGGGGCGATGACCAGGGCCACGACGCTCATCAGCTTGATCAGGATGTTGAGCGAGGGACCCGCAGTGTCCTTGAACGGATCGCCGACGGTGTCGCCGATAACCGCAGCCTTGTGGGCATCGGATCCCTTGCCGCCGAACTCGCCGCCTTCGATGTGTTTCTTGGCGTTATCCCAGGCACCACCGGAGTTGGACATGAACAGAGCCAGCATGACCCCCGCGACCGTGGTTCCTGCCAGCAGTCCGCCCAGCATTTCGGCTCCGCCAAACAGGCCTATCACTACCGGGCTGACCACGCCCAGCAGGGCCGGTACCGTCATTTCCTTGATCGCGGCGGTGGTCGAGATATCGACGCACTTCGCGTAGTCGGGGCGGGCGGTGCCCTCCATGATGCCAGGGATGGTCTTGAACTGGCGGCGAACCTCCTCGATCATCGCGAAGGCGGCGCGGCCCACTGCGCCCATGGCGAAGGCCGAGAAGAGGAAAGGCAGCATCGCGCCGAGGAACAGCCCCGCCATGACCTGCGGATCGGTGATGTCGATCGACATGGGTCCAAGACCCTCGGAAGCCCGGTTGGTGTTGATGACCGTGCGGAACGCGGCGAACAGCGCCAGGGCGGTGAGGGCAGCCGAACCGATGGCGAAGCCCTTGCCGATGGCGGCGGTGGTGTTGCCTACCGCGTCGAGCTTGTCGGTGCGCTGGCGGACTTCCTTGGGAAGTTCCGCCATTTCGGCCAGGCCACCCGCGTTGTCGGCGATGGGTCCGTAGGCGTCCACCGCGAGCTGGATGCCCGTGGTCGCCAGCATGCCCAGGGCGGCAATCGCAATGCCGTAGAGACCGGCGAAGTAGTAGGAAAGAACAATGGCCAGCGCAAGGCAGAGGGTGGGGAGCGCGGTAGACATCATGCCCGTGCCAAGGCCGGCGATGATGTTGGTGGCGGACCCGGTCTGGGACGCGCTGGCGATCTTGCGAGCCGGGCCCTTGCTCTCGGCGGTGTAGTACTCGGTCAGCATGCCGATGGCGATGCCGGCAGCCAGACCGACGATCGTGGCGATGAATAGCCCGTTCGCGGTGTAGGTCACGTCGTTAAGCACGAACGTTTCCGGGGCCAGCCACTTCACGATCGGATAGGTCAGCACCGCCATCACCGCGCCAGCACCAAAGGTGCCCATGTTCAGCGCGGCCTGGGGGTTGCCTCCCTCGCGGGTGCGCACCAGGAAGGTACCGCCGATGGATACGACAATGCCCACCGCGGCGAGCACCAGCGGAAGGGTGACCAGGTGGAGGCTTAGCGCCGAGGCACCCAGCACCATCGCGCCAATGATGGCGCCCACATAGGACTCGAAGAGATCGGCGCCCATGCCCGCGACGTCGCCCACGTTGTCGCCCACGTTGTCGGCGATGGTGGCGGGGTTGCGGGGGTCGTCCTCGGGGATGCCGGCCTCCACCTTCCCCACCAGGTCCGCGCCCACGTCGGCGGCCTTGGTGTAGATCCCGCCGCCCACCCGGGCGAACAGGGCGATGGAGCTGGCCCCCATGGCGAAGCCCGAGATGACCTCGG
>CBFGVE010000118.1:0-7055 GCA_965651915.1 uncultured bacterium | reverse complement strand
ATCGCCGACGTCCTCGCCCGCTACGGCGCTGCGATCGCCGAGCCCGCCCGCTGGGAGGCGCTAGCCCAGCTCGAGGCGCTCTATCTCGACGCCCTCCAGCGACACGGCCTGCTCGATCCCGCCGCGGCACTCCTCCAGCAGGCCCGCGAACCCGCACTGCCTCCCGGCATCGACACTCTGGCCGTCGCCGCCACACCCGATCCCCCACCCATTTTCCTCGCCGCGCTGGAGCAGCTCGCCCGCCATGCCGAGATCCGAATCCTCGTCCACGCGCCCAGTTCCGAAGCTAGCCATTTCGACGCCTGGGGTCGCCCAAGCACGGCGAGCTGGAGCCAGCGCGAGCTTCCCCTCCTCCAACCCGAGCGCGACCTATGGCTGGAGCGCGACCCGCCCGGCCAGGCCCGCCTCGTTCTCCAGCTCATGGCCGAGGAAGGCCGGCGCGGACAGACCGACATAGCCCTCGGCGTGCCCGACCCCGAAGTCGCCCCCCTGCTCGCCGAGGCTCTCGCCGAACAGGGCATGCCCGCCTTCGATCCCAGCGGACAGCCCGTCGGCCAGCACCCGCTGGCCCAGTTGCTCGCCCGCTACCAAGCCTGGGAGCGCGACGACCGCTACGACACCTTCAGCGCGCTCCTCCGCCACGCCGATGTCCTCCACTGGCTCGCCCTCGGCGACGGCCCCCGCCCCGAGGATTTGCTCCGCGAGCTGGACGAGTTCCAGAACGAGCACCTCCCCAGCCGCTTCGCCGACATCCAGCGCCACCTCGCCCAGCCCTCCGCCCCCCGCAGCCTGCTGGACGCCGCCAACCGCCTCGCCGCGCTCCACGACCGGCTCGCGGCGATGCCGCAGGCTGACGCGGTGCGCGAGCTGCTCAAAACGATCTACCAGGACCGGTCCATCGTTTCCGGCAAGCCCGAGGACGACGCCATGGAAGAAGTCGCCAGCGCGATCAACGCCGCGCTGGACGCTCTGGACGAGGCCGCGTTCGCGCTCGCCGGAACCAGCCGCCCGGAACGCATGGAGCTGGTCCTGCGGGAGCTGGACCGCCGCCAACTCTTCCCCGACCGCGACGCCGCGCGCATCGACCTCGAAGGCTGGCTGGAGCTGCCCTGGAATCCCGCCGCGACCCTCATCGTCACCGGCATGAACGAGGGCCTCGTTCCCGACGGACGCATCGAGGACCCCTTTCTGCCCGACAGCTTCCGCCGCCGCCTCGGCCTGCGGGGCGACGAGGACCGCCTCGCCCGCGACAGCTACCTGCTCTACAGCCTGCTCGCCTCGCGCCGGGAACGGGGCCGGGTTGTCCTGGTCGCCGGCAAGGTGAGCCTGGCGGGCGACCCCCTCAAACCCTCGCGCCTGCTGTTCCGCTGTCCCGATGGAGAGCTGCCCGCGAGAGCCCTGAAGCTCTTCGCCGATGTCCCAACCCGGCGGCAAAGCCCGCCCCCCACCCCGGGCTTCCCCCTGCGGGTGCCGCTGCCCCAGCCGGACCGCCAGCCGGAATCCCTGAGCGTCTCCAGCTTCGCCGCCTACCTCGCCTGTCCCTTCCGCTACTACCTCGGCACCGTGCTCGGCATGCAGACCCTGCGCGACGACGCCGAGGAACTCGATGCCATGGCCTACGGCTCCCTGATCCACGAGGCGCTGCGCGCGCTCCACGACGATGTCTCCCTCCGCCGCTGCGACGATCCCCACCTCATCGCCGAGGCGCTCGGCCAGCGGGCCAAGGACTGGGTGTGCCGCCAGATCGGCCCCCGGCTGCCCCTACCGGTCGAGCTGCAGCTCGAAAGCGCCCTCCAGCGCCTGCGCGCGGCGGCGCGGGTGCAGACCCGGCTTGTCCAGGAGGGCTGGGAAATCCTCGCCGTCGAGCGGCCCGTCGAATGGGACTGCGCGGGCCTGCGGGTCAGGGGCCGCATCGACCGCATCGACCGCCACCGCGAATCCGGGCGGCTCCGCCTGCTCGACTACAAGACCAGCGACAAGGGCGAGCCCCCCGAGGACACCCACTTCGGCCCCGTGCGGCCCGACCGCCCCGACTACATGCTCGCCAGGCTCGACGGCCGTTCCCGGCAGTGGACCCAGCTCCAGCTCCCGCTCTACCTGCTCATGGCCCGGCAGGATCCCGAGCTGCAAGGCCCCATCGAGGCCGGCTACTTCAATCTGCCCGCCGCCACCCTCGAAACCGGCATCGACCTGTGGCCCGGCGACAACGACCTCCTCGCCTCGGCCCTCGCCTGCGCCGAGGGCGTTGTGCGCGACATCCAGGCCCAGCGCTACTGGCCCCCGGCCACCCACATCCGCTACGACGATTTCGAAACCCTGTTCCCCCAGGGCATCGAGGCCGGGGTGGACCCCGCCTTCGTCACGGCGATGGAGGCCCGGCTATGACGCAGGCGCCCGGACACCTCGCGATCTCCGCCTCGGCCGGCTCGGGCAAAACCTTCCGGCTCTCCCACCGCTACATCGGCCTGCTCGCGAGCGGCGTTGAGCCCGAGCGCATCGTCGCCCTCACCTTCTCCCGCAAGGCGGCGGGCGAAATTTTCGACGCTATCGCCAAGCGCCTCTGCCTCGGCGCGGCCGATCCCGCAGCGGCCAGCGAAATCGGCCAGCACATCGGCCTTCCCGACACCTCCCCGGCGCACTGCGCCGGGTGGCTGCGGACCCTGCTCGACCGGCTCCCCGCCCTCCGCATCGGCACCCTCGACAGCTTCACCGTGGGCATCGCCCGCATGTTCCCGCTCGAGCTGGGCATTCCTGCCACCTTCGACCTCATGGACGAGGAAAGCGCCATGGCCGCCGCCGCGGACCGCGAGGTATGCCGCGGCCTTTTCGACCAGCGCGATTCCGATCCCGCCGACCGGGCCGAGTTCTACGAGGCCTTCAAGGAGGCCACCTTCGGGCGCGAAGAGAAAAGCCTCGCCCACCACCTGTTCGCCTTCCTCTCCACCTACCGCAAGCACTACCGCGAACTTCCCCAGGCCGAGTGCTGGGCCGGGCCCGACACCCTCTGGCCCCGGGGCAACCCCTGGCTCACGCCCCCCGCCGACCTCGCCCAGAGCCTCCTGCACATGCGCGCCCACATCCGCGCCTTGGACGGCAAGCTCCGCGACCGCTGGGAGGACTTTCTCGACGGCCTCGAACAATTCGGGTCCGGGGGAGGCTTCGAACCCCTCTCCTACCTCTTCGACAAGCTCTTTCCCGCCTACGGCGATCTGCGGCGGGGCGGAGCGGTCATCAAGATCGACCGCAAGGACTTCCGGCTCGAAGCCGACGACGCCCAGTGCACCGCCGAGCTGATCTCCCACCTCATCCACACCGAACTGACCGCCGCGATCCGCCGCACCCAGGGGCTCTACCGCATTCTCCGGCTGTTCGAGGCCCGCTACGACGCCCGCATCCGGCGGCGCGGACTCCTCACCTTCCAGGACGTGCTGTACCTGCTCGATCCCGAGGCCGAGGGCGGGTCCGGCCTGCGGCTCAGCCGCAGCGGCGGCGACGCCCGCCTGTTCATCGACTTCCGCCTCGACGCCCAGCTCGACCACTGGCTGCTCGATGAATTCCAGGACACCAGCACCCTCCAGTGGAAGGTGCTCGAAAACCTCGCCGACGAAGTCGTGATGGACGCCGAGCAGCGCCGCAGCTTCTTCTACGTGGGCGACATCAAGCAGGCGATCTATAGCTGGCGGGGAGGGAACCCGCGGCTCTTCACCTACATCCTCCAGCGCTACGGCGAAGCCTTCCGCGCGGAGCGGCTGGCCACCTCCTACCGCTCCTCGCCCGCCGTCATCGAGATGGTCAACCAGGTATTCGGCCCCCTCCCCGACAGCTTCCGTCCCGCCGCGCGGAAGCGCTGGGAAGCCATCTGGGACCTGCACGCCAGCGCACCCCACCTCGCCCAGCGCAGCGGCTACGCCGCGCTCGTCGAGCCGCAGCCCCGGGCGGGCGAGAACAAGCCCGGCACCGAGGACTTCCACCTCGCAACGGCCGGCCTGCTCAACCAGATCGACCCGCTGCGGCGCGGCCTGAGCGCCGCCGTGCTGGTACGCTCCAACAAGGACGGCGCCAGCCTGGTCGACTGCCTGCGGCGCGAATGCCCCGGCATGCCCGTCGTCCACGAAGGCAACGCCCGGCTCGACGACCATCCCGTGGTCGCCCTGCTCCGCTCCCTCGTCGCCTACGCCGCGCACCCCGGCGACAGCTTCGCGCGCCGGCACCTCGCGATGAGCCCGCTGGCGGCGCAGATCCCGGCGGCCCAGACCCTGCTCGCCCAGCTCCAGCGCGACGGCCTTCAGCTCTTCCTGCTCCGCTGGGGAACCCTCCTCGATCAAGGCGAGGCACTCGACGCCTTCGGCCGCAAGCGCCTCGCCGACCTCCTCGCCGCCGCCGGCGAGTTCGACCGCGATGGCGAGCGCGACGCCGATGCCTTCCTGGAATTCCTCGACGGCTACACCCTGCGCGAAAGCAGCGACGCCGCCGCCGTGCGCGTCATGACCATCCACCAGTCCAAGGGCCTCGAATTCGACCTCGTCATCCTGCCCGAGCTGATGGGCCGGTCCATGGACCAGGGCCTCGCCAACCGCCCGCTCGTCGCCACCGAACCGGACAGCGGACTGCCCATCTGGATCATCCGGCCACCCCGAAAGGCCATCGCCGATTGCGACGACACCCTCCGGGAGGCAAGGGAGCGCGAAGCCGACGAGCAGGCTTTCGACAGCCTCTGCGTACTCTACGTCGCCCTCACCCGCGCCAAACGCGGGCTCTACATGATCAGCGGCTATCCCGGCGACTCGGCGAAAAGCCTCACCCCCGCCGCATTCATCAAGCTACAGACCCGGGGCGAGGCCAAGCCCCAGGCGCTGCGCCACCGCGCCCTGGGAGCACAGACCATCAACATCATGGCCGAGACCGGCGACGAGCGCTGGTTCGAGGCCCACGCCCCCGCCGCCGCGCCCGCACCGGAAAGCGTGGAGACCGATCTGCCGTCCAGCGTGATCGAGCGGCCAAGCCTGCGGCGCCGCCTGCTGCGCTCCGCCCCCTCGCGGATGGATGCCGCGCCGCGGCCCTTCGCCAGCCTGTTCACCCGCGCCAACACCGACAGCCTCCGGCTGGGCACCGCCCTGCACGCCCTCTTCGAAACCTTCGGCTGGGCGGGCGAGACCGACCCCGACGCCTGCGTCCGCTCCTGGCGGGCCGGGCGTTTCGACGAGGAGGCTATCCTGGACCGGGCCGAAGCCCAGTTCCGCCACGCCCTCGAACAGCCCGCGATCCGCGAAGCCCTTACGAAGCCCGACGCGCCCAAGGCCGATCTATGGCGGGAGCGCTCCTTCGACGTGGTGCTAGGCGACGCCTGGTTCTCCGGCACCTTCGACCGCGTGGTCATCGAGCGCGACGCGCGGGGGCTGCCCCTGCGGGCGACGATACTCGACTACAAGAGCAACGACGTGCGCGACGAAGCCGCCGTGCGCGAGGCCGCCGAGCACTACCGCCCCCAGCTCGACACCTACCGCCGCGCCCTCTCGGCAATGCTCGGCCTGCCCGAGACCCAGATCCGCACCCGGCTCATCTTCACCCAGCCCGGCCTAGCCGTTTAGCGCAAAGCCCCCCATCAACGCACCCGCTTTTCCCCCTGTTTTGTTTTCACATGTAGATGGTAGAGACGTGACCCCTCATAAGGAAGCCAGATGGTTTTTTCCACGAAAGCCTTGATTGCGGCCAGTGCGGTAATCGCATGCCTGCTTGCGCTCGGGCTTATGAGGGACCGACTTTCGGTGGCCCGCGCCTACCTCGTGACGCGGCTGGGCGAGCGGAAAACCGTGGAAGACCGGCTCCGCGAGCTCGCGGAGCCGGTGGCGCAGCGCCTTTCCCCCGACTTTGCGCGTGCGGGCGTGGCCTACCCACCCGGCCACCTCGCCCTGCTTGCGTTCAAGGACACCCGCATCGTGGAACTCTACGCGGGCGCGTCGCCGGACCGCCTCGTGTTCATAAAGCGCTACCCCATTCTCGCCGCCAGCGGGAACCCAGGCCCCAAGCTGCGCGAAGGCGACCGCCAGGTTCCCGAGGGCCTGTACTTCGTGGAATCGCTGAACCCCAACAGCCTCTACCACCTCTCTATGCGGCTGAACTATCCGAACGCCTTCGACCGCGAACAGGCCGCGCGCGAGGGACGCACCGGGCTGGGCGGGGACATCATGATCCACGGCTCCAATCTCTCCATTGGCTGCCTCGCGATAGGCGATCCCGCGGCCGAGGAGCTCTTCATTCTCGCCGCCCACGCCGGCGTGGAAAACGTGCGGGTGCTGATCAGTCCGACCGACTTCCGCAACCAGCCGCCGGACGGCGCCCCACCGCCTGAACCGGACTGGGTTGCAGGCCTATACAACGACCTGCGAACAGCCCTGCGCGACTTTCCCCAACACCCCTGAACCATCCCTCGGCCATTTCACCCCTTCCGCCCCCACCGGGGATGGGGGTTGGGGATGTCGCGAGGCATGGGGCGAGTCTTCCCGTCCACCGGGGCAAGCCCGGTGGGGCGGAGAGCGGGACGGACCCCTCCGACACCCCTTCCCGATACCGCCTCTTCTCCCCTGACACCCCGTCTTGTCCCCCGACACCCTCTTTCCGGCACCCCCACTTTCCCCTACCCCCACTTCCCAGCACCCGCCTCCCCAATTCCAATCCTCGGACAAAGGCACCGGATTAATGTCCAAGGCTCGGACTCTGTCCGAACCGCCAAAGCGACACCAATAATCCATAAAGCTCAATTAAGGAACGGGTTACAACTATTACCACGATGCTAAACATCGTTAAGATGTTCATGCAGATATAGTTGCAAATAAAATACCCCCGAAAAAAGGCCTTACAGCCACTTTTTTGGGGGTGTTTTGAGCGCGTAAGGAATTTTCAGCCTTTGGCGGGCGCGTAGATGCAGACGGTCTGGCAGGTCTCGCAGGTGTCGGCGTCGTGGGGGCAGGGGTCGACCTGGCGGCTGCGCAGCTCGCCGAGGAACTTGCGCACCACGGGAGCGTCGGAGCGGATGAACTCGATGAAGGTGTGCAGGG
>CBFGVE010000117.1:0-7061 GCA_965651915.1 uncultured bacterium | reverse complement strand
TGGATCCGCCAGGGCATCAAGGCCCGCCGCACCCGCAACGAGGGCCGCGTCCGCGCCCTCAAGGCCCTGCGCGAGGAGCGCTCCAAGCGCCGCGACCGCGTCGGCCAGGCCCGCATCGGCATCCAGAGCGCCGAACGATCCGGCACCAAGGTCATCGAGGCCAAGGCCGTCACCTTCCGCTACCCCGGGTCGGAAACTGCGCTGGTCGAGAACTTCTCCACCACCATCGTGCGCGGCGACCGCGTCGGGATCATCGGCCCCAACGGCTGCGGCAAATCGACCCTGCTCAAGCTCCTGCTCGAAAAGCTCGACCCGCAGGCCGGCGAGGTCAAGCACGGCACCTCGCTCGAAATCGCCTACTTCGACCAGCACCGCCACATCCTCGACGAAAAGCGCAGCGTCTTCGACAACGTGGCCGACGGCAACGACGTGGTCGTCATCAACGGCCTGCGCCGCCACGTGATCGGCTACCTCCAGGACTTCCTCTTCCCGCCCGACCAGGCCCAGCACCCGGTGAGCGGACTCTCCGGCGGCGAGCGCAACCGCCTGCTGCTGGCGCGCCTGTTCACCCGCCCCTCCAACGTCCTCGTGCTCGACGAGCCGACCAACGACCTCGACACCGACACCCTTGAAATGCTCGAGGCCCGGCTGCTCGAATACCCCGGCACCGTCCTGGTGGTGAGCCACGACCGCCGTTTTCTCGACAACCTCTGCACCAGCACCCTCGTCTTCGAGGGCGATGGCTCGGTCGCCGAATATGTCGGCGGCTACAGCGACTGGCAGCGCGTGCTCGCTGAACAGCGGCGGGCCGCAGCCCCCCCCTCCTTTGCCGCACCCACCTCCGTCAGCCCAGCCAGCCGGCCGGCCAAGCTCAGCAACCGCGAACGCGAAGAATGGAAGAAGCTACCCGCCCTGATCGAGCGGCTGGAGCAGGAGCTGGAATCGCTCCATGCCGAACTCTCCAACCCCGACTTCTTCCGCCGGGATGCCGAGACCATCCGGATAGCCAACGAGCGGGTCGCCGCCCTGCCGGGCGAAATCGAGCAGGCCTACGCCCGCTGGGCCGAGCTGGACGCACGCGCCTAGACGCCGCTAATCCGACAGCGATTAGTCCTGTCACCCCAGGACTGCGGGCTGGCGGGTCGCGGAGAGGACGCTGTGCCAGAGGATGCCGTCGGGCGATACCTGCCGCCGGCTGGCGGTCGCCAGTGCGCTCGGGACGTGGATGAAGTCGTGCCAGTGCCCAACCACCATCCCGGTCTTCCCCGCCATCGCCGCATCCACCGCATGGCGCGCGTAGTGGTCGCAGAGAACCGCATCCTCGGAGTTCGCGGGAACGCTGCGGATGAGGTAGCTGGGGTCGCTGTATTTCATGCCGATCTCGATGCCGCGGTCCCGGAAGTGCCCCCGGATGCGGTCGCGTAGATATACCCCGATGTCCGGCGGCAGGAAGCGGCCTTCGGCGTCGTGAACCGGGGACGCCTCGCCCTCCAGCGCCTGTCCCGCGCCCTCGGCTACCGCGATAACCGCATGCGCCTTGCGCTCCAGCCGCCGCTCCAGCGCGCGCAGGAACCCGCCCTCGCCTTCGAGACTGAACGCCACCTCGGGAATCAGGGTGAAGTTCACCTCCTGGCTCGCGACCGTGGCCGCCGCCGCGATGAAGCCCGAGTCGCGACCCATCAGCCGGACGATCGCGACGCCGTTGGGATAGCCCTTGGCCTCGGCATGGGCGCAGGCGAGCGCCTGCCGGGCCTCGTCGACCGCCGTGGCGAAGCCGAACGAGCGGCTGACGTACTGGATGTCGTTGTCGATGGTCTTGGGAATGCCCACCACCGCGATGGGCAGCCCCGCCTCCCGTGCCGCGCGGGAGAGCGCCAGCGCGCCCCGCTGGGTTCCATCGCCGCCGACCGCGAGCAGGACATCGATCTTGAGGTCGGCGAGGCCCGCCAGCATCGCCTCTACCGGCTGCTCGCCCCGGGAAGAGCCGAGGATGCTGCCCCCCTCGCGGTGGATGTGGTCCACCAGCGAATCGGTCAGCACGAGCGGTTCAAGCCCGAAGACACGGTTGAGCCCGCGGTAGCCGCTGCGGATGCCCAGGACCTCGCGCACGCCGTAGGCCCCGAGCTGGCGGTAGGCCGAGCGGATGACGTTATTGAGTCCGGGACAGAGCCCGCCGCAGGTGACAATCGCCGCACGGGTGCGCGAGGGCTCGAAGAAGATCTGCTCGCGAGGCCCCGCCTTCTCGAAGGCCAGATCAGAAGGCTCGTGCAGCCCGTCGCGGACGACATCGAAAAGCACACGGGCGCCGTCGGGGGTGAAGTTGCCGATAAAGTCGCCCAGGGTCGCATTGAGCGGCAGCGGCGACGGAATAGCGGCCTCGCCCAGCGTGGCGATACGGGTGTCCTGCATGGTCTAGTCTCCCCGGGGTGAACGGCAGTGGTTGGGAGGTTCTGTTCTACCCCCCGGACCCGCCACTGGCAAGCCCCCGAAACAGGGGACACCCACGAATGGCGCTACGTTAGGTATGATTTGATTCATAATCGTAATCCTGATCGTAATCTTAATCGGTACAAAATAAACGATTAGCAGCGGCGGTGATGCTTAACTTAGCACCATTCGGGTCAACCATTGAATCTTGTCGTTTTGCACCGCAAACGGTCAATCGTCCCACGCCTTTCGAGCTGGCTCGGAGGGCCGCGCTGAATTCGCCACGCCCAAGTCCACTCCCAGAAGCGTTTGTAGGGGCGCCGTGAGGCGCTATCCCCACCCGAAGATACGGCCTCACGGCCGCGCTACAAACGCCCTTCCACTTGCCGTGTGCTTTGTCGATTGAACACAAAGGCCTCGTTCCAAGCATTGGAACGAGGCCTCCAAGGAAAGTCCAAGGTTTGGAACCGACCCTACTCGTCGCGCTTGTGGCGGACGATATCGCCCTTGACCATGTACATGACTTCCTCGGCGATGTTCGTGGCGTGGTCGCCCACCCGTTCGAGGTTGCGCGAGATGGAGAGCATGTGGATGAAGGCGTCGAGGTGCTCGGGCTCGCGGCGGATGCCCGCCTTGATCTGTTCGTAGGTCTGGCGGTGGATGGCGTCCACCTCCTCGTCTCCCGCGACCACGTTCTGCGCCAGCTTGGCGTCCTGGTTGATCAGGGCGTCGAGGCTGTCGCGCAGCATCGCCTGGACCAGTTCCGCCATGCGGTGGAAGTCGAAGGCGGTGTTGGGCGTGCCCTGGGAGGAAAGGAACACTGCGCGCTCGGCGATGTTCACCGCGAGATCGCCGATGCGCTCCAGGTCGGCGTTCATCTTGAGCACCGCGACGATGAAGCGCAGGTCGCTGGCCACCGGCTGGTGGAGAGCGAGAATCTTCAGGCCCTCCTCCTCGATGTCGACTTCGAGCTGGTCGACCTCGTCGTCGCGCCCGATCACCTCCTGCGCCACCTGGGCGTCGCGGTCCATTACCGAGGCGACCGCACGCTGGAGCTGCTCCTCGACGGTCGCGCTGAGCGACAGCAGCATGCGGTTGAGCCGTTCGACTTCGCGGAAAAAGTGCAGGGTCATGGCATCTCCTCTCTTCGGGGACGGCGGGGCGGCCTAGAACTGGGCCTGGTATTCATCCAGGGTGGTTGCGTCGGGGCCTTTGAGCGTGAGGCCCATGGGGCCGGCCGCGGGGCGGACGACGTGCTTGGCCAGCTCGCCCTTGGCCTGGTAGTCGGCCAGCTCCGTGGCCCCCGTCTTGAATACCCACAGGCGACCTTCCTTGTCAAACTGGGTGTGGAAGCCGGGGGCGGCTACCACGTAGGCCCGGAGGGTGTCCGCATCGGCCCCCTTGAGGGTGATGCCGCCGGGGCCTGCACCGGGGCGGATGACCACTTTGGCCGACTCGCCCTTGGTTTTAAATTCTTCGAGTTCCTTGGAGCCCTCGGCGAAGACCCAGAGGCGGCCGTTCTTGTCGAGCCGGGTGAAGAAGCCGGGCTTGGCGTGGGGCATCGCGGCTGCGGCGGGGGCCACCACGGCCTCCTTGACGGCGGCGGTGGCGGCAGGCTGGCTGCTCCCGTTGACACAGCCAACGGAAAGTCCGCCCAGTACTGCGGCACCCAGAAGCATCCTGATCATTTCATTTCGTTTCATAGCTCAATCTCCTTATGCGTTTCGTTGCGGGGTTGTCGTTCTATCCAAAGCGTCCGGTCACATAGTCCTGGGTCTCGACCAAACGGGGGTTCTGGAAAATGGTGTCGGTGGGGCCATACTCGATGAGGTGGCCGAGGTACATGAAGGCGGTGTAGTCGCTGGAGCGGGCCGCCTGCTGCATGTTGTGGGTCACGATGAGAATGGTGTACTCGCCCTTGAGTTCCTCGATGAGGTCCTCGATCTTGTTGGTGGCGATGGGGTCGAGCGCCGAGCAGGGCTCGTCCATCAGCAGCACCTCGGGCTCGGCGGCGATCGCGCGGGCGATGCAGAGGCGCTGCTGCTGGCCGCCGGAAAGTCCCAGCGCGCTCTCCTGGAGGCGGTCCTTCACCTCGTTCCACAGCGCGGCACCCCGCAGGCTGCGCTCGCAGACCTCGTCGAGCACCTTGCGGTTGCGCTCACCATCGATCCGCAGCGAGTAGACCACGTTCTCGTAGATGCTCATGGGGAATGGATTCGATTTCTGGAAGACCATGCCCATGCGCTTGCGCAGCTCGATGACGTCCACGCCCGGCCCGTAGATGGACTCGCCGAGCAGCTTCATGTCGCCCTTGATCTGGACCGAGTCGATCAGGTCGTTGAGGCGGTTGACCGAGCGCAGCAGGGTGGATTTTCCACAGCCCGATGGACCGACCAGCGCGGTGACCTTGCCCCGGGGGATGACCATGTTGATGCCGTGGAGCGCCTTGGACTTGCCGTACCAGAGCTGAAAATTCTCGATGTCGAGCGTGCTCGGCTCGCGGGAGAGCGCGCCGTGGATTTCCGGGGGAAATGACTCGCCGCCCGCGATCGCGGCCAGGCGGCTCGCCTTGGACGGCGCGGAGGTGGGGGCCTCGCCGCTGCGGGTGCGGGGGCGTTCGGGCTCTATGGCTTGGACGTTCATGAAGGACTCCTTCGATTTCCTTAGAATGCGCCGGTAGTGAACCGCTTCCTCAGCCGGGTGCGGATCACCATGGCGCTGAGGTTGAGGGTGACAATAATGCCGATAAGCAGCATCGTGGTGGTGAAGACCATGGGCCGGGCGGCTTCGCTGTCGGGGCTCTGGAAGCCCACGTCGTAGATGTGGAAGCCGAGGTGCATGAAGCTGCGGTCGAGGTGCAGCGGACCGGTAGGGATGAAGCCGAGCGTTCCGCTCCAGTTGTGGAAGTCGATCGGCAGGTCGGGGGCAAGCTTGACCGCGCCCACCAGCATCAGCGGGGCGACCTCGCCCGCGCCGCGGGCCATCGCCAGAATCATACCGGTCATGATGCCGGGCATCGCGCGGGGCAGCACGATGCGCTTGATCGTCTGCCACTTGCTCGCGCCGCAGGCATAGGAACCCTCGCGCATCGACCCGGGCACGGCGGACAGCGCCTCCTCGGTGGCGACAATCACCACCGGCAGCGTAAGCAGGGCCAAGGTGAGCGAAGACCAGAATACGCCGCCTTTACGGAAGGTAGGGGAAGGCAGGTTGGCGGCGTAGAACCATTCGTCCATGAACCCGCCGAAGATGTAGCAGAAGAAGCCGAGGCCGAACACGCCGAAGACGATGCTGGGTACGCCCGCCAGGTTGTTTATGGAAATCCGGACGGCGGACACCAGGCGGCCCGGCTTGGCATACTCCCTCAGGTAGAGCGCGGCGAGCACGCCGAACGGCACCACGAAGAGGGTCATGATCAGGGTCATTGTGACGGTTCCGATGATGGCGGGAAACACCCCGCCCTCGGTATTGGCCTCGCGGGGGTCGTCGAACAGGAACTCGCGCCATCGGCTGAAGAACACCCCGGTCTTCTCGGAGAGAGTGAGCTGATTCGCCGCGTGGGCGTGTACGATATCGGCGAGGTTCAGCTCTTTGGTCTGCCCGTCCATGGCGCGCATCACCAGGGAGAACCGGTTGTTCGCCTGATTGAGCTTTGCAATTTCGGCGGTGATGCGGGCGTGCTCTTCGCCGGCGGCGGCTCGGACGGCCTCGTAGTTGGCCCGGGCGGCGGCGAGAGATTCGGCGGTGACGCGCCCCGAGCTGTGACGACGCTCAGCGTCGACCGCAGCGAGGCGGGCCTGGTTCTGGCGTCGGTTGACCTTGCCAATGTCGTAGGTTTCGAGCTTCTTCCGCTGTTTCCAGCGGGCGCGTACCTCGTCGTGGAACGCGCTGTAGTTCGCCCAGACGGTGGCGGGCTCGTCGGCAACGACCTCGCCGTCGATCTTGAACGCGTGGGGAAACCCGTAGAACGGCCCCCACTCCATGCGCTCCAGCACAACCGCCCATTCGGGATAGCTCAGGCGTTGCACGAGATAGTCGGACACCCAGTGGAAACGGGTGCCGGCAAGGTCGTAGTTGCCGGTTCGAACGAGCTTCCGCACGGAAACGCCTTCGCTTTCGGAAAGTCGCTTCCGGATAGTTTCGAGCACGGCGGGCCCGTATTTCGCGTAGCTCGCAACCGCCGGCTGGTAGCTTTCGACCCGGGTGATCTCGCCCAGGTAGGATTCGCCGGTGATGGTTTCCACCTGGGCGATGGGCTTGGGCCAGAAATTCGAGGCGCCCATGTAGACCA
Source organism: uncultured bacterium (assembly GCA_965651915.1). Classification (GTDB taxonomy): domain Bacteria; phylum Verrucomicrobiota; class Kiritimatiellia; order CBFGVE01; family CBFGVE01; genus CBFGVE01. Next base: position 343 of record CBFGVE010000117.1, on the reverse strand, counting down.
CGTACAGCAGCATGCCCACGATCATCAGCAGCGCCATGGCGAGTGCGCCGCCGGTGAGCCACACCATGGGCTCGCCCTCGGCGTAGAGCGTCATGCTCCGACGGGGGGCTCGGGTTTTGAATCCGCTTGCTTCGGAAGATCTGGATGACGGGGTGGTCATAGCTGGTAGGCCCTCTTGCGGTAGCGGAGGCGCACGGATTCGGCGATCGTGTTGATGGTGAAGGTCAGGGCGAAGAGAATGACCGCCGCGAGGAAAAGCGTGCGGTAGTTGGTCGAGCCCTCGACCGCCTCCATCATCTCCACCGCGATGTTCGCGCTAAGTGTTCTGAATCCGCTAAAGATG
>CBFGVE010000116.1:0-7066 GCA_965651915.1 uncultured bacterium | reverse complement strand
CGGCGGAAACGGCTGCGCGACTACATCGCCACCCTCGGCGACTACACCCTGATTCCGGGCGCGTCTCTATCACTTGGCGAGACCGAGACCTTCCACCGCTCAAAGCCGGATGATCCCTACCACGGATTTATCGAACGCACCTACGGAACCCGGGTCGTGACCGCCAGCATCCACATCTCGGTCGGCATCGAGAATGTGGAGCAGCTCATACGAATATGGCGGGTTGTTCGAGCCGAGGCCGCACTTTTTCTTGCCCTCAGCGCGACCTCGCCTTTCCTCGGGGGACGCGTCACGGGCTACCAGTCCACCCGTTGGGCGCTGTTTCCCCGCACCCCGGATCCCGTGCCGTTCTTTCCTGACCATTCCGCCTATGCCCAGTGGATGGAGGCCTGCCTTGCCGATGGTCGCATGCAGAACCACCGCCATCTTTGGCTTTCGGCCCGGCCCAATGGCATGAAGCCCCCGCGCGACCTCAACCGCCTGGAGCTGCGCATCTGCGACCGAATTGACGACCCTTGCCTCATGCTGGCTGTTACCGCCCTTTTCGAGGCCCGGGTGCATGCGCTGCTGGAGAATCCCAATCTCGACCCACTCAGGCAGCATTCCGACGAGTCCCTTCGCACCCTGTGCGACCGAAACGAGGCCGCGGTGGCGCGGGACGGACTCGAAGCTCAGGTGGCTCGCTGGACCGATGGCCGCGAGATTTCCGCCCACCACTGGCTTGAGGGTTATGTGGATGAAGCGGAGGCAACCGCCGCATCCCTGGGTTTCGACTGCTACTTCCGGGGGATCCGCGAAGTACTCCGCGAGGGCAACGTGGCCAGCCAGTGGCTGAGACAGGTGGAGGAGGGGAGGGACATCCGGCAGATTCTCCAGAACTCGATTGTCGAAATGAAGGTCCGCGAAGACCGCATGCGGGCCTGTCGCTGCCTGGTCGATGTGCCGGGTATCGCTAGGTGAGGGACAGGATGCCGCAAAACCGGACATGTCCCCTTGCCAAGCCGTACCTGGACCGCTAAAGTCCTAGGCTTTTTCCACCCCTGACATCCCTGACCCGCCAATGAGCCAGTTCAGCGCCACCGCCGACAAGATGGACGTGGGCTATGTAGCCCGCCTAGCCCGAATCCGGTTGTCCGATTCCGAGAGGGCCAGCCTTCAGGAGCAGCTCGACCATATTCTCGCCTATGTGGACCAGCTTAAGGAGCTGAATGTCGACGGGGTAGAGCCCACCGCCCACGCCCTGCCGCTAGAAAACGTGTTTCGCGAGGATGTGCCCACCTCCGGAATCTCCACCGCAGCGGCGATGGCCAATGCCCCTCGCCCCCGCGACAATCAGTTCCTCGTCCCCCGCATCGTGGAATAAGCCATGTCCAGACTCGCTCACCAGACTATCGATTTCCTCCGCAGCGGCCTGGCCCGGCGCAGCTTTTCTTCGCTTGATATCGTGGAGGATGTGCTTGCCTCCATCGCCGAGCGCGACTCCCAGATCGGGGCCTATGTCCATATAGATGCGGAGGACGCCCGGGTCCAGGCCCGCGCAGCCGACGCCGCCATTTCCGCAGGCAAGGACGGCGATCTCCTCGGCATTCCTATTGCGGTCAAGGATGTGCTCAACGTAGAGGGACAGCCCTGCACCTGTTCCTCGAAGATACTCGACGGCTACACCTCGCCCTACGATGCGACGGCCATCGCCCGCCTGCGCGATGCGGGCGCCATTTTGCTGGGCCGCACCAACATGGATGAGTTCGCCATGGGGTCCAGCACCGAGAATTCGGCCTTGCAGACCACCCGCAATCCGTGGAACACCGATTGCGTGCCCGGCGGTTCCAGCGGCGGTTCCGGCGCGGCAGTGGGAGGCGGACTTGCCGTCGCCGCGCTCGGCACCGACACCGGTGGCTCTATCCGCCAGCCGGCCTCCTTCTGCGGCTGCGTGGGACTCAAGCCCACCTACGGCCGGGTCTCCCGCTATGGGCTCACCGCCTACGCCTCTTCGCTCGACCAGGTGGGCCCCATGACCCGCAGCGTGGCCGATGCCGCCGCAATTCTCCGGGTGCTTGCCGGCCACGACGGACGCGATTCCACATCGCTCAACGCGCCTGTGCCGGACTACTCCGAAGCTCTTGGTAAAGACCTCCGGGGCATGCGCCTCGGTCTGCCCCGGGAATACTTCGTCGAGGGCACCGATCCCGAAGTCGAAGCCTCCGTGCGTAAGGCCGTGGAGCAGTGCCGGGCATTAGGCGCCGAAATCGTCGATGTGGATCTGCCCCATAGCCGCTACGCCATTGCGACCTACTACATCATCGCCACCGCCGAGGCCTCGGCCAACCTCGCCCGCTTCGACGGGGTCCGCTATGGCCGCCGTGTCGACGGCGCCGACACCATCGAAATGATGGAGAACACAAGGGGCGAAGGATTTGGACCCGAAGTGAAGCGGCGCATCATTCTTGGCACCTACGTCTTGAGCAGCGGCTACTACGACGCCTACTACCGCCGGGCCCAGAAGGTGCGCACCCTGATCTGCCGCGATTTCGCCCAGGCCTTCGAGCACTGCGACGCGCTGCTCTCGCCTACCGCTCCTACCGCCGCCTTTCCGCTCGGAGCCAAAATCGACGATCCCCTCAAGATGTACCTGAACGATATTTTCACCGTCACCGCCAACCTCGCCGGCATCTGTGGTCTTTCCGTGCCCTGCGGCAAAACGTCCACGGGCCTGCCCATCGGATTGCAGATTCTCGGGCCGGCCCTTGGCGAATCCGCAATCCTCCGGGTAGGCGACGCCTACGAGCGCGCCCGTGGCGAGTTCGGAGTAGCCCCATGAGCAGCACCGCCTACACCGCCACCGTCGGACTCGAAACCCACGTCCAGCTCCGCACCCGGACCAAGATCTGGTGCGGCTGCGAAAATCTGGCCGTAGCCCCGCCCAACACCCTTGTGTGCCCGGTTTGCCTCGGCTATCCCGGCGCGCTGCCGGTTCTCAACCGTGAAGTCGTACGCCTCATCGTATCCACCGGGCTCATGCTGAACTGCCGCATCAATCTGCGCAGCAAGTTCGACCGGAAAAACTACTTTTATCCCGACCAGGCGAAGAACTACCAGATCTCCCAGTTCGACGAGCCCTTCTGCGAAAACGGCTGGATCGACATCCAGACCGACAAGGGAAGCAAGCGCATCGGCATCACCCGCATCCACCAAGAGGAGGATGTCGCCAAAAGCATCCATGCCGGCCAGTCGAGCCTAGTGGACTTCAACCGGGCCGGTACGCCGCTCATGGAGATTGTCACCGAGCCCGACTTCGAAACGCCCGACGAAGTTTTCGCCTATCTCACCGCGCTGAAGCAGATTCTCCAGTACGGTCAGATCAGCGACTGCAATCTGGAGAACGGGAACATCCGCAGCGACATCAACTGCAGCGTGCGTCCCGTTGGCCAGCAGGAACTCGGCGTGAAAACCGAGATCAAGAACATGAACACCTTCCGGGGCGTTCATCGCGCCCTGACCTACGAAATCCAGCGCCAGATATCGGTCGTCAAGAAAGGTGGCGCAATCGTACAGGAAACCCGCCGCTGGGACGACGATGCCGGCGTGACCCAGAGCATGCGCTCCAAGGAGTACGCCCACGACTACCGCTATTTCCCCGAACCTGACCTGGTTCCGGTGGTGCTGACTTCCGAGCAGGTCGAGGCTTGGCGCGCCGGACTGCCGGAACTGCCGGAGGCCCGCCGCCAGCGCTTTGTCGCCGACTATGGCCTGCCAGACTACGATGCCCGGGTCCTGGTAGCCGACATGCAGGTCGCCGACTTTTTCGAGATGGCTGCCCGCGAGGCTGGCAATGCCAAGGCCGTATCCAACTGGGTCATGACCGAAGTCCTCCGCGTACTCTCCGAAGGGGAGACAACTCTCGACACCCTGAAAATTACCCCCGCCGCGCTGGCCGAGCTGGTGAAGCTGGTCGATTCCAAAACGCTCAACTCGACCACCGCCAAGGAAGTCTTCGCCGACATGATGGCTACCGGCGACCTCCCCGGTTACATTGTGAAAGCCAAAGGGCTGGCCCAAGTCAGCGACAGCGGAGCCTTGGAAGCGCTCGTCGACGAAGCCATCGCAGGCAATCCCAAGAGCGTCGAGGACTACCGCGCAGGAAAAACCGCGGCCCTCCAGTTTTTGATGGGCCAGGTCATGCGGCAGAGCAAGGGCAAGGCCAATCCACCCATGGTGATCGAACTCCTCAAGCAGAAGCTCGGCTGATGCGCTTCAAGGGCGTACTATTTGATCTCGACGGCACCCTGCTCGACACCCTCGAGGACCTCGCCAGCGCGGTCAACGCCGCCCTTGCCGAGGACGGACTTCCCGTACACCCCATAGACCACTACCGCTACGCCGTAGGGGAGGGGGCCGAGAACCTAATCCGCCGCAGCCTCCCCGCCGGGTTGCCAAAGGTGGATGAGAAGGTCCCCGAGCTGCTAGCCCGCTTCAAAGAAATCTACGCCGACAACTTGGTGGTAAAAACCTGCCTCTATCCCGGCATCGCCGAGCTGCTCGATGAGCTGGTTGGTCGCGGCATAGTACTGGGCATACTCTCGAACAAGCCCGATACCTTTACCCGCGTCCTCGTGGAAGGACCGCTTCTGGATCGCTGGTCATTCGCCTTCGCCATGGGCCAGCGGCCCGAATGGCCCCGCAAGCCCGATCCGGCCCCGGCTAGGGAAGCCGCCCGGGTCATGTCGCTATCCCCATCCGAAATCCTTTATGTTGGCGACACCGCGACCGATATGAAAACCGCCGTGGCCGCCGGGATGTATCCCCTTGGCGTTCTCTGGGGCTTCCGCGGCGAAGAGGAGCTGCGAACAAGCGGTGCCCAGTCCCTCATCGCCCACCCATCTGAATTGCTAGGCTTGATCGACTGCCTATCGCATCGCCGCTAATCGATGGGGCTTGCTTCCAACCTTCGGACAGGCAGGGAAGAATGAAGTCCAAGGTTGGGAGAATCTCGCCCGGCACCGGCTTTATCGGTCCCCGTTGCGCTCAGCTAATGTTTGTGATCCAACGAATTTAATGTTTGCATTACAAACATGTTTGCGCTTTTATTCTCACATCGAAAGGAACTCTGGTCCGAATGATTGCCAACCATATCCACGACGCGCTTTCCCAGGTCCGACGTCTTCAGGACGTTTTGCTGGAGCGGCGCAAGTTCCGGGGATTTTCAGGCCCCGCCCGTATTTTCGGAGGTGGAGCGGCCCTTTTGGGGGCGCTGCTTCTCTCGCGCCTGCCCGCCAATTCGGGACCGGTTCCGCACCTGGTGGGGTGGGGGATTGTGTTGCTGGTCGCGCTCGTGTTCAATTATGGATTGCTGGCGTTCTGGCTTGCATCCCAACGCAGCTCGCGAAGCTGGACTGAATTGGCTATGCCGGCTTTCGACGCCTTTCCCGCGCTGGCTATGGGCGCGCTGCTCTCGCTCGCCGCGATTCTCAACGGATTCTACGACCTGCTCTTCGGCATCTGGATGGGTCTCTACGGCGTCGTGCATACCGTTTACCGATCAACGCTGCCTCTGGCTATCTATGGAGTCGGCCTGTTCTACATGGCCTGCGCGGCGGGCGTGCTTCTGCTCCCCGGCCTGGCATTTACCAACCCCTGGCCAATGGGTCTGGTGTTTTTTGCTGGCGAGTCTGCCGGAGGCCTCATCCTCTATCTTCACCGCAATCCCGGACTAATAGGAAAGGAGGCCTCCGTATGAATACGCCTGAAGATCTGCCGCACGAGGCCCTTGAACGTATTTTCCACGAACCCGCCCGGCTGGCGATCATGTCCCAGGTCTGCGCCGCGCCAAAGGGTCTTAGCTTCAGCGAGCTGAAGGACGAATGCAATCTCACCGGCGGTAATTTAAACCGCCACCTGAAAGTGCTTGAGGATGCCGGTGCGATCTACATTGAGAAGTCGTTCGTCGAGGAGAAGCCCCGGACTCTGGTGCGGATCACCTCGGAGGGACTCGACCGCTTCTCGGACTACCTCCAGAGCTTGACTGATGTGCTGCTTGTAGCCCAAAGGGCGATACCAAAAGCGCGGCGGGCTTCGCCGCTTCCGCTCGGAAAAATTTCCATCGCCTAATGTGAATCCCAATTAAACAAAGCCCAATACATCCTGTAAGGTTTGTAATGCAAACATGTCTGTACACCAAAAAAATGCGATGATTGATACATCAGAACTACCCAGGCAATTGCTCCATTGGGGCGGCCACACCACCGTGTGTGCCACACCGAGTTTTGTTCTGGCCATCATGGCAGGGTTCCGTGCCCCGGCTCATATCGCGGCGATGCTGCTAGGGATAGCGACCATGATTCTGCTCTATGCGCTTATCAGCTCGCTTCCCTCTTTTTGTGGCTGCCCCGAGGGCTCCCTTAGCAAGGCTGCACGTTATGGTGCTCGGACCCGTTCGGCAATGTGCGTTCTTGAGCTACCCCTGATGTTCGTCGTGGCTCCGGGGGCATGGATTATCATGATGCCCGATCTTCTAGCGGGCATGGCTGCTTTGCATGTGGTTGGATTGGGAACAGCCTTGGATGTGTCGGGCAGTTCAAGTCCTGCATCGTTCGCTCAGATATACGCCGCGACGGTAATTGAAGCGTGCCTTGTTTCGGGAGCCATTTTCGCCGTTTTTGCCGGCTGCATACTGACTTTCCGGGCATTGGTTCGGCTGATGAATCGGCAGCCCCGTGTTCTCATGAAGGAGGTCTCGTAATGAAGGCGTATTTCTCGTTTATTCGTTCGCGTTTGGAAATCATGTACTTGCTGGTGTTGCTGCCGATACTGGGCGTGATACTGCTGGGGAAGCTGCCGCTCACCCGCTATCTGGAGTTTCCTCCGCTAAAGATCTACATCAATCCTGCACCGTTTTCATGGCCGGTGTTTATTGGACTCGGCTTGGCCATTGTGGCGACCTGTGCGCCCTTTGTGGTGATTGCGTTCCGCAGGCTGGAGCACGAGAGGGACGCGGACTCGGTTAAAGCTTCCCACTCCTTTCCTCGCTGGGGGTGGGCGGGTCTGGTGTTCTGCCTCGTCGCGTGGGGGG
>CBFGVE010000115.1:0-7069 GCA_965651915.1 uncultured bacterium | reverse complement strand
CGGGCAGCATGCGATGAGCTTCGAAGTCGAGTGAGGGACCTCACCCCCAGCCCCCTCCGTCGACCTGTTGCTCGCACTGCCCCGCCCCCAATCCATGAAGCGCCTCTGGCCCCAACTCGCCGCGATGGGCCTACGCCGTCTATTCCTCACCAAGGCCAGCCGGGTCGAAAAAGGCTACTTCGACGCCCGAATCTACCAGCCCGAGCACTTCCGCCCCCTCCTCCTCGAAGGCCTCCAGCAAGCCTGCGACACCCGCCTGCCCGAGGTCAGTTTCCACCGCCGCCTCAAGATCTTCCTCGAGGACGAACTCGACGCCCTCACTCCCGGATCGTCCCGCCTGCTTGCCCATCCCGGCAAAGCGCCACGCCTGCGCGACACCCTCCCCTCGGGCCCGGAAAGCGTTCTGCTCGCCGTCGGACCCGAGGGCGGCTGGACGCCCTACGAGCTGGACCTCCTTCAGGCCCACCGCTTCACCCCGGTCAGCCTCGGCCCCCGCATCCTCCGCACCGACACCGCCTGCGTCGCCCTGCTCGCGCTGATTGCCGATGCCTCATTCCAAACTCGCCTCTGCTAGGCCCTTTGACTTCGTCCCGGCTAAACCAAGGCGAGTTTGGAAAACTGCGCTACGCGCAGGATTGGCGTCGTTAAATATGGCGCACAAACATTCGCATCTTAAATAGAGGCAGTATGTTGTATAAAATTTACAACGGTGCATCGAATCTATCGGATTTTTATCAAAAACTATTAAATTGATACTTAGTCTTGTGTTTTCTATCAAATTGATAGATAGTGATAGAAATCCGAGACGTTTATGAAGCTGCCACAGAAACCGCCCGAGTTTAAAGCCCTGTTCACATCGCTGCGCAAAAGCGGGCGGCTGCCCGCGATCATGGCGCTGGCCGGAGCACATCAGACCGATGCGCACTACTACCACTGGGACGAACTGCGCCGTCGGCCCGCCCTTCCCGAGATGAGTCACGAGGAGATGTGGATGGCACTTAAACTCAAACGCAAGGCTGCCTACCGCCCCTTCCCTCTGAACGACTGCCAGGGCCAGCCGTTCCAGTACTCCGTTCCCGAACAGGTTCTGGAGATCCTGCACGAGATCGATTTCAAGGCGGGCTCCCTGATCGGCATGCCCGAGCCGGTGGCCAATCCCCATACGCGCGACCGCTACATCGTGAACTCGCTGATTCAGGAATCCATCACCTCCAGCCAGTTGGAGGGCGCCGCCACCACCCGCGAGGTTGCCAAGGAAATGCTGAAAAGCGGACGCAGCCCCCGCAACACGAGCGAGCGGATGATCCTGAACAACTACCTCGCCATGCAGGAGATCATCCGCCTCCGCGAGAAGTCCCTCACGCCGGATCTCGTGATGGAGCTTCACCGGATCGTCACCGACCGGACGATGGACAACCCGGACGCATCGGGCCGGTTCCGCAAAGCGGACGAGGAGGTGCGGGTGATGGATGATGAAAACCAGATCGTGCACCGGCCTCCACCCGCCGCCAAGCTGCCCGAGCGCCTGGAGCTGATGTGCGACTTCGCCAACGGGCGGGTTCCCGATCATTTCGTACCCCCCGCCATCCGCGCCATTCTGCTCCACTTCTGGCTAGCCTACGACCACCCCTTTGTGGACGGGAACGGCCGGACCGCCCGGGCGCTTTTCTACTGGGCTATGCTGAACCAGGGATTCTGGCTTTTCGAGTTCATCTCCATTTCCGGTATACTGGTCAAGGCCCCCGCACGCTATGCGCGGGCCTTCCTCCACACGGAAACGGACGAGAACGACCTCAACTATTTCATTCTGTACCAGGCCGACGTCATCCGGCGCGCCATAGCCGAGCTGCACGACTACCTTCGCCGCAAGCAGGCGGAGCAAGCCGAGGCCCAGCACTTGCTTAAGGCCCAGCGTGCGTTCAACCACCGCCAGCAGGCGCTGCTGGTCCACAGTCTAAAGCATCCCGCCCACGAATACACGGTCCACAGCCACCGAACGAGCCACGGCGTGGCCTACGCGACCGCCCGCGCCGACCTTCTAGGCCTCCATCAGCTCGGCCTGCTCGACTTGCGCAAGCGGGGCAAGGCCATGGCGTTCAGTCCGGCCGCGGATCTGGCCGACCGCCTGAAAACACCCGCGCCGTTCGCTCCTAACAATTAGAGCAGTGACCCGCTATCAACTACCGCCTACTCTAATCTCTACTCTTTGGTTTCTAGTCTCCAGTCCCTGTCCCCCATGCACCTCCTCACCGACTGTCCCGAAGAAATCGTGCTGCCCGCCCCCCTCGCCGCGCAGTGGCAATCCGACCCTCCCGACTCCGCCCAGCAGGCCCTATGGCGCGCCCTCGGCGACCACGGACCCCTTCGCCACGCGCGGCTCGCCGGGGTCGAGGAGCTACCCGGACTGCATGCCCTGGCGGTCATCCGCCGCGCCGACGCCTCGCAGTTCGACGCCCTGCTCGATGCCCTCAAGCAGCACGCGCCGCTCCCGCCCGGCTGCGCGGCAATCGCCCTCGAGGGGCGCAAGTTCCACGGACACCGCGGCCGGAGCTGGGCGGCGGTGCGCGGCAACATCCATCTGAGCGTCTACTACCCCTATGCCGCCGAGGCCCGCGAGGCGGGGGCCGGACTCACCATGCTCCCTGCCGTCGCGGTGGTGGATACGATACGCGCACTCTATCCAGAGAACCCCGCGCCCGGCATCAAATGGGTCAACGACATCCTCGTCGAAGGCCGGAAGGTGTCGGGGGTAATTACCAGCACCCGGCTGACCGGGTCGCGCATTGAGCAGGTGGTTTTCGGCATCGGACTCAACGTCGACTCCGCCCCCGAGCTGGCCCCCTGCGGCTTCGTCCACGCGGCCGGGGCGCTCAACGCCGCCTACGCGCCGCAGCGGCACAGCTTGTGGGCCGTGCTGTTCGAGCTGCTGCACCAGCTCGACCGGCGCTTCGCGCAGATGAGCGTCGGCGGGAGGGAGGCCATTTTCCGCGCCTACTGCGAACACGCCTGCATCGTCGGGCGCCAGGTACGCATCTACGAGGAGGGCGGCAGCGACCATCCCGACGCCCTGGGCCAGCGCAACCTCCTCGCCGAAGGCGTCGTCGAGGCGATCAATCCCGACCTCACCCTCGCCCTGCGCGGCCAGGCCAACCCGGTCACCCGGGGTCGGCTTGCCTTTTCACCGCCGGCGTAGCTTTAGGCGTCTTCGTCTCGATCCCAATCCCGATCCTCGTCCATCTCCGCCCCATCAGGAATCAAACCCGAAGTCGCGCAGTTCCCGCTCAGCCGTCAGGGCGGCAGCATGCGACTCCAGCCAATAACGCAGCTCCCGCAGGGAGACCGGCTTGGCGAAAACCGTGCAGCCCAGCTCGCGAGCCTCCGCAAGCTCTCCGTCGGTCCAGGTGCCCGACATGATGCCGATCAAGGTGCACCGACACCCCTTGCGGCGCTGCTCGCGGATAAAGTCGAGGCCGGTACGTCCTGGCATCTGATTATCGGTCAGGATAATGTCCACGCAGGTTTCCCCTGCCTTGCAGAAACAGGCGTCATGGCATCGGCAGAAGGCGGTCGTATCGAAGGCATAAACCTCGTAACCCAGGGCGCCGAGCGCTTTGGCCGCAAACCACCGGCAGCCCGCATCGTCGTCTATCACTACCGCTCGCTTGCGCATTGCACACCCCTGTTTGCGGGGCCGCGCCGGCATGGGGGATCGACCCGAACCCCACCCTGTCGCGCGGCCACCAGTGGTCAGCGTAATCATCCGGGCGGGTTTTGACGAGCCGATAAGCGGCGCGGAAACAGTTTCGGGAAAACCCCGATGGGAGCGCAGGCGGCTGGTACACCCGGAGAGGTTCGAACTCCCAACCCTCTGATCCGAAGTCAGATGCTCTGTCCAGTTGAGCTACGGGTGCCCAAAACGGCGAAGGATTCACCGGCCCGCAATACTCCCCTCTTTCCGCCAAACAGTCAAGCCACGGACCTGTACCCTGAGAGAATGGAATTGAACGAGACGGGCTGAATCGAATAGCCTGCGTCGATGAGCTGGATCGATGTAACTTGGCCTATGGCCATCGCCGCATGCCTCACGCTCGCCTTCATTCATTTGCAGATCGGCCTCCGCCTACCCGGGCGGAACAGATTCGCGCACACATTCCTAGCCCTTAGCGCGCTCGCCGTCGCCGCGACCGGGGGCTTCGAGCTGGCTCTGCTGCGAACCGGCAATGTGGAGAACTACCGCGTCCTGATGTATAGCGCGCAGTTCTCGCTCGGTCTCATGTTTCTCTCCCTCACTGGGTTCGTCCACTACTACTTCGGCGGACGCCGGTGGCTGGCCGCGCTCGTCATCGCGTTTGCCGGCATCACCCTCGCCTCGAGCTCCCTGGCCCCAGCCCACCTGCGTATTCGGTTTGTGGAATCGATCAGCGCGATCGAAGCCATTGGTGGCGCGGTGTTCACCTACGGCCACGTCTCTAGCGGGCCGCTCACTCTGCTGGAAATTTTCACGACCGTCCTGCTGATCGCTTATGTCGCCGAGGCTTCAACCCGGGCATGGCTCTCGGGAAGCCGCCGAGAGGCCGCGCTGATCGGAGGCGGCATTATCTTTTTTCTCGTTTTCAGCCGCGTCTACGCAGCCGGGGTCGAATACGGCTTTCTGGAAACGCCATACTTCTTTATTTTTCCATTTCTCGTCTTGCTCGCCGCGATGGGCCATGAGTTAAGCCTAGATGTCATCCGGACTGTCGATCTATCCGAGCAAATCGTAGAACGCGACCGACAGGTCGAGCTCGCGGCGCGTGCGGCTACGCTCGGCTTCTGGCGGTGGCACATGTCGGCCGATGAACTATGGGCCACGGAGAGCGCCCGCGTGCTATTCGGTTTTTCCGCCAATGAGCCGCTTAACTTCAATCATTTTATCGAGCGTGTGCATCCGGACGACCGAGATGTTGTACACCGGGCCATCGAGCGGACGGTGGATACCGGGGAAGATTTTGAGGCGGAGTACCGTATATGGCCAAGCGGCTCTGCCGAGCGATGGATCGGCGCGCGAGGACGGCTCGATTCGGCCGGCAATGGATCGACGCGGGTAATGCGCGGTGTGGTGATCGATGTGACGGACCGTAAACTGGCTGAACTGAACGTTGCACGCGCCCGAAAGGAGCTGGCCCACGTATCTCGCGTATCCATGATGGGCGAGCTCGCGGGATCGCTGGCTCACGAACTCAATCAACCGCTCGCAGCCATTCTAAGCAATGCGCAGGCTGCCCGCTGGCTGCTCGCGAAGGATGAAGTAGACGTGGCCCAACTGAGCGAGATCATGGACGACATCGTTCGCGACGACAAGCGGGCCGGGGAAGTCATCCACCGCCTCCGCTCAATGCTCCAAAAGCGGGAACACCCCGAGGGGGAACCCATCGATATCAACGCGGTCGCCGAAGATGTGGCCCGCCTGCTATACAGCGAATCGACCGCGCGAAAGGTTCATGTGGCCCTAAACCTTTCACGGGGCCTGCCGCCGGTCTGTGCCGGGCGGGTTGAGATGCAGCAGGTTCTGCTCAACCTCCTTGTTAACGGCATGGACGCGATGAGGGATCTTCCACCGGATAGCCGCAGCCTGACGATCTCCACAGTCCGCGACGGCGAAGGAGTCGCGGTTACGGTCGGCGATTCCGGGCCGGGCATTCCAGAGGACAGGCTCCCTGACATCTTCCGCCCTTTCTTCACCACCAAGGAGCAGGGCCTCGGTATGGGCCTTGCGATCAGCCGATCCCTAGTCGAAGCCTTCGAGGGAACGTTGACCGCCGCGAACAGGCCGGGCGGCGGAGCGGTGTTCACGGTTGTCCTGAGGCCGTTCGGACAAGGGACCACACCATGAACACGGGTGGTGGCACAGTTCACGTAGTCGATGACGACGGCTCGTTTCGCACCAGCATTTCGCGACTGCTGAAAGTGCGCGGGTTCCGGGTGGAAGCGTTTGCCAGCGCCGATGCGTTTATATCGAGCGGGGTCTCAGATCGCGCGGGCTGCATTCTGCTCGACGTGCACATGCCAGGTCTCGACGGACTCGCACTCCAGCAGCGGCTGGCCCGTACCCGCTGCACCATGCCGATCATTTTTCTGACCGGACGGGGCGACATACCAACCAGCGTCAGGGCGATCAAGTCCGGTGCCGAAGATTTTCTGACCAAGCCGGTTGACGCGGACGTGCTGATTCAGGCCGTCGAGAAAGCCTTCGGGGAAAACCAGCGGCGCCGCGAAGAACAAATACAGCGCGACGCCGTTCACCAGCGAATTAATACCCTCACTGAGCGCGAGATGGAGGTCATGCGGCACCTGCTGACCGGAGCCCTGAACAAGCAGATCGGCGGTACGCTTGATATCGCGGAGAAGACCGTCAAGGTGCATCGTGGTCGGGTCATGGCAAAAATGGGCGTCACCTCCATCGCGGAGCTGGTCCGCCTCTGCGGAATCGTCGGCATTCTTAGCGCCGATACGACCAAGGTCCAATAGCGCGGCGATCATGGGTCGTATAGGAATCTGCGTCATGAAAGCGCAGTATCCGTCAAACGCCCGCACCGCCGAACAACGGTCGATTTTCGTCATCGATGACGACAACTCGGTCCGCGTCGCCCTCGAGCGCCTACTGATCGCTGCAGGTATCCGAGTGCGCGCCTTTGTCGATGCCGACGCGTTCCTCGCTTCCGGAGAATCTGCGGAAGGCGCCTGCATCATTGTCGACGTGATGATGCACGGGATGTCCGGCATCGAACTCGGGCAGACCTTGAAAGCTCGCGGTGTGCGGGCCGCCTTCATCTTCGTAACCGCGCACGACACCCCGGAAGCCCGTCAACAGGCCCGCGACGCCGGTGCCATCGCCTACTTCCGCAAACCCGTCGATGACCGTGCGCTGATCGATGCGATCGAATGGGCGCAGAGCCGTAATCCAGAGTAAGACTATGGTCCCATTTATTAAGCGAAGCAAGTTCTGTAGAAAGACGAGCATAACCAAAGCGACCAAGGAGCAGACATCATGAAGACACAACCTGTAACCAAGCGGATTCTCGCGCTGATC
>CBFGVE010000114.1:0-7198 GCA_965651915.1 uncultured bacterium | reverse complement strand
GCTTCTTTCCCCACTCCTACACCGAGAAGCGGGCCTACGTCCGCAAGGTCATCGACCGCTACGAAGAACTCGAAGAGGAGCTGGCGCCGGTGGAATAGGCGGGCGGAGGGGAGGGGTGAGGGAGGAAACTAATCCCCACGTCCTTCGAGCTTGCTCGGAGGGCACGATGATTCAGAGATCGGCCCACGCGACCAAAAAACAAATGGGCGGGGGTGGAGTTGTGGCGGCGTCTACACGCCTGAACCCGAGTTGTAGTGGCGTCTCTGTGAGACGCATGCCGCTCGCAGAGCGGCCTCTACAAGTTAGTCTTGGGTTGACGGTTCCTGTTTTTCTTTTGGAGCATCAAACTCCATGCAGCAGGCGCCGTGGAGCTGGAAGCACTCCCGGCAGAGCCAGCGCTGCCCGAACCGATAGGCCGGAGTCATCCCGCAGCGCTCGCATGGAGGGTCTGGGTTCACGATAGGTGGTTTCCGACAGCACATGATAGCTGCAGCAGCGGGCGTTGAGAATAAAAAAAGCCCCCCGGTGTCGCGGCTAAGCGAACACCGGGGGGCAGTAAGGTTGCTTTCTAGCGTCTTCCGCCGCCCCCGCTCCGTCCTCCACCGCCGCCACGCGGGGAGCTGCCGCGGTAGCCACCGCGGGTCCCGCTGAAGGGCGTTCCCCGTCCACGGGGGATTCCGCGGCCCTCGGCTTTGATATGCGGGTTCACCGGCTCGGGCAGCTTGAGCCACTCTTCCTCGGGGTGGATGCACTTGATCTCGTGGCCGAGATACTTTTCGATCTCGGGGATGTAGAACGCATCCTCCTCGCAGGCGAAGCTGATGGAGTGGCCGAAGGAGCCCGCGCGGCCGGTCCGGCCGATGCGGTGGACGTAGTCCTCGGGATCGATCGGGAGGGTGTAGTTGATCACGTGGCTGACGTCGTTCACGTGGAGCCCGCGGCCGGCGACGTCGGTCGCGACCAGCACCTTGACCTTGCCTTCGCGGAAGTTCTCCAGGGTGCGGGTCCGCACGTTCTGGGCGAGGGCGCCGGAGAGCAGGGCGGCCTCCATGCCGTAGCGCTGGAGGTAGGTGCAGAGCTTGTCGCACTGGTCGCGGCGGTTGGCGAAGACGATGGCGCGATCGGGCTTTTCCTCGGCGAGGATGTGGTGGAGGAGGGCGAATTTCTCCTGGGTGGTCACCACGTAGAAGCGCTGGTCGATCTGGGCGCTGGCCACGGTTTCAGGCTCGATGGTGACGTGCATCGCGTCCTTGGTCCAGCTCTCGGCCAGCTTCTTCACGTCGTCGGTGATGGTGGCGCTAAAGAACAGGGTTTGCCGGCGCTCCTTGGGGGGCGTGGCGTAGACGATGCGGCGGACGTCGGGGATGAAGCCCATGTCGAGCATGCGGTCGGCCTCGTCGATGATCATGATCTCCACGTCGCTCAGGTTCACGATTCGCTGGTTCATGAAGTCGAGCAGCCGGCCCGGGGTGGCGGCGATGATGTCCACCGGCTTCTCCAGCATTTTCTGCTGCTGGCCATAGCCGGTGCCGCCGAAGAGGGCGACGACGTTGAACGGGACGTGCTTGGCGAGGGCCTTGGCATCCTTTTCGATCTGGAGCACCAGCTCGCGGGTGGGGGCGATGACCAGGGTGCGGGGGTGGCCGGGCTTCTGGGCGCCTTCGGTTCCGTCCTGGAGCATGCGCTTGAAGGCGGTGATCAGGAAGGCGGCGGTTTTGCCGGTGCCGGTCTGGGCCTGGCCCACGGCGTCGGTACCCTTCAGCGTGTCCTTGAGCAGCTCGCCTTGGATGGGGGTGCAGTACTGCCAGCCGAGCCCGGCGATGGCGCGCATGATGGGAGTGGGGATTTCGAGGTCGTGGAAGCGGACTTTCCCTTCCTGGGGCTCGACCTCGAAGGAGGCGGGATCCCACGGGCTGGTGTCGGCGACATGTTCGGCGATGGGTTCCTGCTCCTCGCTGCGGGGAGGACGGGGGCGGCGCTCGCGGGGGCCTCGCGGTTCGCGGGATTCCCTGGCTTCGCGTGGCTGCCGTGGGCTTCGCTCGGGGCGCGGGGCCCTCTCCGCCCGCTCGTGGCGTTCGGCGCGCGGCGATGCCTCTTCAGCGACTGGACTGGGTTCGGTCGCGGCGATGCTGCCTTCGGTGCCGGTGGCACCTTCGACAGGGCGGCGGGACCGGCCCCGGCCGCCGCGGCGGCGGCGGCGGCGCGGGCGGTCGGACTCGCCATCCTCCGTCCCAGCGCGGGAGCGCTCGGGGCGGGCTGGACGGGCGGGGCGTTCAGCCGAGGCCGTCCGTCGGGCAGAAGGCTCCGAGCTTGCTTCGGCGTTTTTGCTCGGGGTCCACACCTCGGCGGCCTCCTTCGTATGGAGGCGGGCCGAAGCGGCCCGAGGGCGTTCCCGGGAGGAGTAGCGGCTGGGGGATTCCGCAGATTTCTGGGCAGCGGCTGGGGCTGCGGATTCGGTATCTGTCTTCTTTCCGCGAAGGATGTTCGCGAGGCGCTTTGCGCCCTTGATGATGGCGTCCATTCGGTATGTACTTCTTTCTTACTCCTGCTGATCCGTGGGTTGTTCGTCACTGCCCTGGGATCCGCCGGCAAGAAGCTCATCAATCCGTTCGCTCAGGATTTCCTTTAGGTCGGGCGCAAACCCCACATGCACGTCGGCGATCAGGCCGTCGCGGCCGATCAGCACCGTCTGCGGGATGCCGGTCACGCCGTAGAGGTCTCCGACCTCGCCCTTCGCGTCCATGGCGACCGGCATGCTCAGTTTTTGCGCCTTCAGGAACCGCTCGACCGTCTTTGCGTCCTCCTGCTGGTTGACGGCGTAGAACACTACGCCCTTCTCCCGGTAGGCCTCGGCGACATCCACCAGAAGGGGGAGGGCGCGGACGCAGGGGGGGCACCAAGTGGCCCAGAAGTCGAGCAGGACGATGTCCTTGCCCAGGTGGTCGCTCAACCGCGCCTTGCCGCCGGACAGCAGGTCCAGTTCAAACGGCGGCGCAGGTTGGCCTATGCTTTCAGCTTCGGGCTCTTCGTCCATGATGCCGAAAGCATCCGACAGCGACGCGATCTTCTCCGCGCCCGGAGGCGGGGTGAAGGCCAGCGCCGCCGCGGGCAGTTCTTCATTAATGACCCAGTCACTGAACCGGATCGTCACTGAAATTTCTAGATTCTGCATGTCGGGATTAAGTTTCGCCATCTCGCCATAGGCCTTGGTGAGGTCGGGGCGGGCCTGGAGGAGCCGGGTCGGCGCCTCGGCGCTGAACCACAGGTCGACGTCGATATCCTCCTGTTCGAGGTGGACGCGAAAGGCGCGCTGCCCGGCGATCTGCTCTTCGCCTTTGGTCTCCGTGCGCAGGACGCCTTCCATGATCAGGTCGTAGGCATTAGCGCGGACTAGGGGCGTCAGCAGGTCGATGCCGCCCATGCTCGCGGCAGCCGACATCATCCACGCGGGGTTCTCGGAGAGTTCCTCCAGGGTCTCGGGTGCGGGCTCCTCGACATAGCTGTCCATCATCGGCAGGTTGAGGATCAGGGTGGTGCCGTCCGTGATGAGGTCGATGCCGGTCTCGGATCCATCGACGAAACGCAGGGCCAGCCGGCTGGGTTTGGCCAGGCTAAGCGCGTAGACGCTTTTCATTTCCTGGTCCATTTCGCCCGCTTTGATTTTCATCTCGCTGGAAATCTGGAACTGGAGATTGGTGGATTGGGTCAGCGTCTCGGCAAAGCCACGAATGAGGTCCTCGCCTGTAGGCTTGGCCTCGTCGCTGAAGGCGGGGAGGGTGGACAACAGGGACAAGAGGGCGGAAAGGGCGAGAAGGCGGTTTGCGGTGCGCATGGCGATGGCGTACTCCATTATGATGGTGGCGAGGGTGGGATTTGAACCCACGACACAAGGCTTATGAAGCCTCTGCTCTAACCACTGAGCTACCCCGCCGGAAGAGTGGTCGCCCCGAACGTCCGGGCGGTATGGTGCGCGCCCATTTCATGGAAACTCCCCCCGAATATCGGGGGAGGGCGCTCGTTTTGCCCGTCCGCCCCGCGCGGTGACGCAAAGGCCCGGACTGCAGCAAGAGCGCGCAAAGTAGGCGACTCTTGGCCGCTTGTCAATGCTTTCTCTGGCGGAATGCAAAAAGATGCGGCTCGTCGCACCGACCAAAGATGTTAGGTTCGCAGATTGATTTTGCCCGTTCGCTTGCCTATCCTCCGGCCATGCTTACGAATCTTCGGGTCAAAAACCTAGCGTTGGTGGAGGAGGCGGGCGTCGTCTTCCGTCCCGGGCTGAATGTGATCACCGGCGAGACCGGCGCGGGAAAGTCCGTGTTGATCGGCGCCCTCGCCATCCTCCTCGGAGAGCGGATGGACCGCGGCCAGATCCGCTCAGGCGCCGAGGAATGCAGTGCCGAGGCCTTGTTCGACCTGGCCGATCCCGCCCCGGTGAACGTCCTGCTCGAAGATCTGGGACTGGTTCCCTGCGAGGGCGGCGAACTGCTGATCCGCCGGGTGGTGAAGGCCAGCGGCAGCTCACGCAATCTGGTGAACGATAGCCCCGTCACCCTCCAGGCCCTCAAGCGGCTGGGCGAGCTGCTCATGGATATGCACGGTCCCTACGACCACCAGTCTTTGCTCCACCGCGACGCCCAGCTCGATATTCTCGACGCCTTTGGCAAGCTGATGAATGAGCGCGCCCTCTGCGCGGAGGCCTACCGCGCCTGGCGAGACCTCCAGGATCGCCGTGCCGAGCTGGAGGGCGGCGGCGAAGGGGTTGCCGAGCAGGTTGATCTCCTGGCCTACCGCGTGAAGGAGATCGAGGACGCCGCCCTTACCGAAATCGAGGAAGAGGAGATTCGAGCCGAGCATCTGGTGGTTGGCAACGCCCAGCGCATTCTGGAACTGGGCACCGCACTTACTCAGGCGCTCAGCGAGGGGGAGGGCTCGGCCTTCGATACGCTGGCCAGCGTCCGGGGCGCGGCCGACGAGCTGGCCCGGCTCCTGCCCGAAGCCCAGACGTGGCAGCAGGAACTCGCCCAGGCGACCCACGCGCTCCAGGAGTTGAGCCTGACGGTTAGCCGCGAGCTTTCCCGCGTCGAGGGCGATCCCGCCCGCCTCGACTGGCTGGACGCCCGCCTCGCGCTCTACGCCAAGCTGAGGAAGAAGTACGGCCCCAGCGTTCGCGAGGTGCTGGACACCCTCGAGCGGTCCCGCCAGCGGCTAAGCGACCTCCAGAACCGCGAGGCTCGCCTCGTCGAGCTGGACCGCGAGATTGCCGCCGCCCACGCGAAAATCGAGAAGGCGGCGGAGTCCCTGCGGGCCAAGCGCCAGCAGGTTGCCGACAAGCTGGCCGACGCGGTCAGCCGCGAGCTGCGCGAGCTGGGCTTCGCTCACGGTCTGTTCAGCGTTTCGCTTTCTCCCTGCGAACCGCGGGCAACCGGCATGGACGAGATCGAGTTTGGCTTCGCCCCCAACGCCGGCGAGCCGGTGCGTCCACTGCGGGCGATTGCCTCCAGTGGCGAAATCTCCCGCGTCATGCTCGCCACCAAGGCGGTGCTCGCCCGCCATGACCGGGTGCCGGTGCTGGTATTCGACGAGATCGATGCGAATGTCGGCGGCGAAATGGGTACGGCCATCGGCAAGAAGCTCGCCGCCGTGGCCAAGCACCACCAGGTGCTCTGCATCACCCACCTGCCCCAGGTCGCGGTCTACGGCGCCTGCCATTTCGCGGTGAGCAAGTCGGTTCGCGAGGGCCGGACCTATACCCGGGTTGTCGAGCTGGGCGAGGACGAGCGGGTCGAGGAGCTGGCCCGTATGCTTGGCGGCCGCGACCTCACCGCGGTAACCCTCACGCATTCGCGCGAGATGCTCAAGAAGGCTCAGAAGGGATGAGCGTTGTCGGCCGCCTCGCGCCGAGTCCCACCGGTGCGCTGCACCTGGGCAACGCCCGCAGCTTCCTGCTCGCCTGGCTTTCGGTCCGTAGCCGGGGCGGACGCCTCATCCTTCGCATGGAGGATCTCGACCACCCCAAGGTCAAGCCCGGTGCGGCCGAGGAGGCTCTCGACGATCTGCGCTGGCTGGGACTCGACTGGGACGAGGGTCCCGATCTGGGTGGACCTAATGCCCCCTATGTGCAGAGCCAGCGCACCGCATTCTACCGCGATGCCCTCGAACGCCTGATGGGGCTCGGCCTGGTGTATCCCTGCGCCTGCACCCGCCGCGACGTGGAACGGGCCAATGCCGCGCCGCACGCCGACGAGCGGGACGGGGCCTATCCGGGTTTTTGTCTGCACCGCTTCGGAACCTTCGACGAGGCCCGCGTGGCCAGGGGCGACGGGCAGCAGCCCGCCTGGCGCTTCCGGGCGCCCGCCGATGCGGTGCGGTTCGACGACGCGGTGCATGGTCCGCAGCGCGTGGACATCGCCCGGACCGTGGGCGATTTTGTGCTGGCCCGGCATCCCGATGGTGCGGGCTATCAGCTAGCGGTGGTCGTCGATGACTACCTGATGGGGGTCAACGAGGTGCTGCGCGGCGACGACCTGCTCGAAACCACCGCGCAGCAGATCGCGGTGGCCGAGGCGCTGGGCTATCCGCGTCCGCGCTACGCGCATGTTCCGCTGGTGGTGGGGGCTGATGGCCGACGCCTGGCCAAGCGCCACGGCGACACCCGGCTGCGGGCCTTCCGCGAGGCGGGGGTGGCACCGGAGCGGATCGTAGGATGGCTTGCCCAAAGCTGCGGCTGGGCAGAGCATGGAGAACAGTGCCGGCCCACTGATCTCCTGGAGCGCTTCGACCTATCCACCCTCTCGCGCCAGCCAGTGGTGTATAGATAAGGTTTAAGTTAAGGGCTGACCCCGAAGGGTACTATCTCCCTTCGTAATCCTACTCCTATTCCTAATCGTAATTCCTCCCGGGGCGGCAGAAAGGCGGTTAGGATTAGGATTATGAACGGGGAGGGGATTCGAGGGCGAACTGCCCCACCGGGCCCGGCCAACCAAGGTCCAATGTTCGGACAAACACCCCCAGAAAAAGTCCAAGCCTTGGACAGCCCTCCCCGAAGTTTTTTCCGCGCAAAAACCCCCAATAAATACAGTTCAATTGAAAATAGGTGAAAAATAACTTGATGCCATCGCGCATTCCCCGCTAGTTGTTGAGGCCTTCGCACAGGCGGGACCGCTACGGAAGCGGTCCCCGGGCGGCGGGCAACCACGGA
>CBFGVE010000113.1:0-7202 GCA_965651915.1 uncultured bacterium | reverse complement strand
AACGCTCGTCGACCACTGCCGCAACGAACTCACTCCCGCCCGCTACGTCCAAGACGAAGCCACCCTCCTAGCCGCCACCCCGGAGCACTACGCCCGCATCAACCGCCTCATGGCCGAGGTGCTGAACTACCTCGTCCGGGAGCGAAACTAATCCCCGGGAACGCGAGGCTCCGCACTCGCATTTTCATAAATGCCGGCGGGTGCGGAGCCCCGCGTTCCCAGTGGCACCTTCCCTGCACCCTTGGGCTTACTCTTCGAACGCCACAATCCAGCACTGCAACACCGGCTCTAATTTCGAGACGTCTTAGCGGTGACTCCAATAGTCCGGACGCCGATGCAGATGCATTGTCGCTTGAACCACAATTTCTTCCAGATCGACGCAGTACAGAAGCGCGTAGGGGAATCGGTGGACGAGACGACGGCGGATGTTCGCTCGGAGGACCGGCCAGCGCTCGGGATTTCTTCCGATGTCCTCGACCGCGCCGTCGATCTTGTCGAGAAAATCCGAGCCGAGGCCTGGCGCTTGCACTTCGTAGTACCGTGCGGCGTCAAGCATTTCGAGTTCTGCGGGGCGAAGGAAGCGGACCGGCTTCATTTGATCGCTGCTCGGGCGTCGCTGAGCACATCCTGCGCCAGGCGCGCGGAAATCGTGCCGGTTTTGTACGCCGCATAGCGACGATCCGCCTCTTCAAGCCAGAGCCGTTCAATCTGGGCCTCGTCGAGGGTATCAAGACTGGCAATAAGGCGTTCGGCAAGAGTAGCGCGGTCTGCCGGTGGCAACCGGAGAGCTTGGGTTTCGCATGTTGACAAATCTAGGGACATGAACCGTTCTCCTCTTACCGCGCTATACTATGCTATTCCTGTTTCGGAATCAAATTTTTCAGGCCCGCACCCGGATTTGCTTTCCTGGCAACGCTATACACTTTTTCAGTTCATCTGGTGCTGCTCGCTCAGTATCGGCGGACTGGGACCGCGAGGCTCCGCACTCGCAGCTTCTCAAATGCCAGCGGGCTCGGAGTTGCTAAAAAAACGTGGTGCCAAAAAATTGACCATATGGGCGCTCTGTTCGAGAAATCAATGCGTAACTGTATTTGCCCATTCGGCCCCGAATACTGCCCGATGTTGCTGATAAAGTACTGAAAAGCCTTCTCGTGTGGTACCCATAAGTTCATTGGACGAGAATCGGGACGATGATTTGGAGGCTACCCTAGGGCCTGGCGGATGAGGCGGGTCGCTTTGCGGATCTGGGACTTCTTTACCGTTAGCGGGGGGAGGATCCGGATCACGTTCGTACCGGTGGGAATCACCAGCAGGCCCCGCTCCTGGAGGGCGGCCGCGAATTCCCGGGCATTGCCGTCGATGACCACGCCAAGCATCAGACCCCGCCCACGCACGGCCTGGATCTTGGGATGCTTCGCCGCGATTTTCTCCAGCCGCTCCTTGAAGTAGGCACCCATCTCGGCAGCCCGCTCGACCAAGCCTTCCTCGACTATCGTCTCCACCACCGCGAGCGCGGCGGCGCAGGCTAGCGGCGTCCCACCAAAGGTGGAGCCGTGCTGGCCTACCTGGAAGGTGTCGGCCACTTTGGGCGAGGTGATGACCGCGCCGATCGGGAAGCCACCGCCGAGGCCCTTGGCTACCGAAATCGCATCAGGCTCGATGCCGTATCCCTGGTAGCCGAACCAGTGTCCAGTCCGCCCCATGCCGGTCTGTATCTCATCGATGAGCAGCAGCAGATTCTGATCCCGGCATATCTCCTGCACCCCGGCGAGGAACTGCGGGTCGGCAGGAACTACGCCGCCCTCGCCCTGGATGACTTCGAGCAGGATGGCGGCAGTCTGGCTGGTCACCGCGTTGCGTACCGAGTCAAGGTCGTTGAAGTCGGCGTGGACAAAACCTGCGGGCAGAGGATCGAAGCCTACCTTGACCTTCTCCTGCCCGGTGGCGGTGAGGGTGGCGAGGGTTCGTCCATGGAAGGAATTGCGCAGGGTGACGACCTCGTAGCGGCTCCGGGCCTTACCCCAGGCCCGGGCGAGCTTGATCAGCCCCTCGTTCGCCTCGGCGCCCGAGTTGCAGAAGAAGCACTTTCCGCCGAGCGCCTTGTCGGACAGCGCCTGGGCGAGCCGGGGCTGCACCTCGTTGTAGTAGAGGTTCGAGACGTGCATGAGGGTGCCGGCCTGCCGCCGGATTGCCCGCACCAGCTTGCGGTGGCAGTGGCCCAGCCCAGTCACGGCGATGCCGGAACCGAAGTCGAGATAGGCCTTGCCCTCGGCGTCCCATACCCGGGCGCCCCGGCCCCGGACCAGGGCAATGCCCTGGGCATAGGTCGGCATGACATAGCGCCCGTAGAGTTCGGCGATCTCGGAAGTGGTCATTGAATGATCTCCGTGCCGACGCCTTCGTCGGTGAACAGTTCGAGGAGGAGCGAATGCGGAAGACCGCTGTCGATCAAGTGGGTTTTGCGTACGCCGGCCTGAATAGCCTTCACCGCGCCCCGGATTTTGGGCAGCATGCCGCCGTCGATCACGCCCCGCTTGATCAGCCCATCAACATCGCTTACCCGGAGGGTGGACATGAGCGAGGTGGGGTCGCTGGGATTCTCGAGCAGCCCAGGCACGTCGCTGAGGAACACGAGCTTGCGGGCGCGCAGGCAGCGGGCGACCGCCGCCGCGACGTCGTCGGCGTTGATGTTGTAGATCTGTCCGTCGCTCCCCCGGCCGAGCGGGGTGATGACCGGGGTAATGCCGGCATCGAGGAAGGCCTTAACCGGCGCGACATCCACATCGGTGACTTCCCCCACGAATCCCCAGTCGAGGGTGTCGCCCGTTTCCGGATCGACCTGGGTATGCTTCTGAGCCCGGGTAATGTCCTCGCCATGAATTCCCCGCGCCTTGCAGCCGTAGGATTCAAGCACCGCGACCATGTCGGGGTTCACCTCGTTGTTGAGGGTCTCCTCGACGATCTTCACGGCGTCCGCGTCGGTGACCCGAAGCCCCTTGACGAAGTGGGCCTTGAGCCCCGCTTCCTTCATTTTCTGGGAGATGGATTTTCCGCCTCCGTGGACGATGACCGGGCGCAGGCCCGCGCACTGCATGAACGCGATGTCGCGCAGGATCTGCTTCACGCCGGGGCGGTCCTCCATGATGCTGCCGCCGAACTTGACCACAACGGTCTCGTCCCGGAAGCGCTGAATATAGGGCATGACCTCGACGAGGACGGCGGCCTTCTCAATCACATTCTTCATCCGCTCAGGCTCCTTGCGGCAGGCGCGCGGCCCACCTACACGTTGATGTAGACATACTGGTCGGTAATCTCGCAGGTATACACGAATGCGGACCCGCTGCCGAGCCCCAGATCGATTTCGATGCGAAATTCGGATTGCTCCACCACCTTGCCTGCCGCTTCGTCGTTGCCGGCATTGACGCCATCGACCACGGCGACGACGTCGTCGTAGCGCATTCGCACCCGGGCGGGATCGACCTCGATGCCGCAGTAGCCGAGCGCAGCCATGATACGACCCCAGTTGGCGGAATCGCCGGCCCACGAGGTCTTGACCAGCAGGGAGTTGGCGGCGGCGCGGGCGCCACGATCGGCCTCGGCATCGCTGCGGGCGCCAGTCACCGCGATCGTCACCAGTTTTTTCGCCCCTTCGCCGTCCCGGACGATCTGCAGGGCGAGGTCGTGAAGCAAGGCGTGCAAGGCTTCGGCGAACGCCGGCCAATCCGGATGGCCGGGCTGAAGCGCCTGATTGCCGGCCAGTCCATTGGAGAGAAGCAGCACAGTATCGTTGGTGCTCTGGTCGCCATCGACGCTGATCCGGTTGAAGCTCTGGTCGACCGCGTCACGCAGCAGTTCCTGGACGGCGGACTGCTCGACTGCGGCATCGGTGGCGACGAAGCAAAGCATGGTGGCCATATTCGGCTCGATCATGCCCGCACCCTTGCAGCAGGCGGACATGCGAACCGGACATGTATCGACCACAAGCTCAACCGAAGCGGTCTTCTTTCGCGTGTCGGTGGTCATGATCGCCTCGGCCATCGCCTCGCCTCCGTCGGACCGCAGCGCGGCGCAGGCCCGGGCTATGCCGTGCTCGATGCGGTCCATGGGCAGCCGATCGCCAATGTGGCCGGTGGAACAGACAAACACCTGGGATTCGGGCACGCCGAGGGTCGTAGCGGTAAGCGCGGCCATGCGGCGTGCGTCGGCCAGTCCCCCCTCGCCTGTGCAAGCGTTGGCGTTGCCGCTATTCACGATGACCGCCCGCGCCAAGCCGCCCCGCAGGTGCTCGCGGCAGACCTGCACCGAAGCGGCCGGCATCCGGTTGGTGGTGAAGGTCGCAGCCACCACCGCATCGGTATCGCAGGCGAGTAGGGCCATATCGGCCTTGCCTGCACTCTTGATACCCGCCGCCACGCCGGCGGCGGAAAAACCCTGGGGAAGTTCGTTTGAGCGGAGTATGGTGGGCATAGAGAGATGTGGGGTAAAAGGTGAAAGTTGAGGGGGTCGCATGGGGTGTTGAATTCGCGGGTCTTTGTCGCGATCGTTGTTCCGATCCTTGTCGATTCCCCTGACTCGGTGAAGCCGATTGTGGGGATCTCAGATGATTTTCAGAAGTTGGTTTGACGAAGATCGGGACAACGATCGGGACGAAGATTTGGGAAGATAATTTCGACAAAGATCCGGACAAAGTTAGCGACAAAGGGATTTTTGAAGCGGTGCGGGATTGAAAAAGAAAAAAGGACCCCGAACGCCGTACGACATTCGGGGTCCTCTTCGGTTGGGGAATTGGATTCGGATGTCCTAGCGCTTGGAGAACTGGAAGCGCTTGCGGGCGCCCGGCTGACCGGTCTTCTTACGTTCCTTCATGCGCGGGTCGCGGGTGAGGCAGCCCTGCGCCTTGAGGGCGGCGCGGTGGGCCTCGTCGACCTTGAGCAGGGCGCGGGCGATACCGAGGCGGACGGCGCCGGCCTGGCCGACCTTGCCGCCGCCCTCGACCTTGGCGATCACGTCGAAGCGCTTCTCGGTGTTGGTGAGGCGGAAGGGCTCGTCGATGTACAGCCGGGTCGTCTCCGACTCGAAGTACGCGGCGGACTCCTGTCCGTTGATGATCATTTTGCCGACGCCTAGGGCCATGCGCACCCGGGCGGAGGACGTCTTGCGGCGTCCGGTTGCCGTATATTCAACAGTTTTGTGGGCCACGATGAGACTCCGGGGTAACGATTAAAGCAGTTCCAGCGCTTCGGGCTGCTGGGCGACATGAGGATGATCGGCGCCCGGGTACACCTTCACGCGGGTCAGCAGCCGACGGGAGAGGTGGTTCTTGGGCAGCATGCCGTGGACGGCCTGCATGATCATGCGCTCGGGATTCTTCTTGCGGACGACGCGGGCGGGGATCTCCTTGAGACCGCTGGGGTAGCCCGTGTAGTGCTTGTAGATCTTCTGGTCTTCCTTGGCGCCGGAAAGATGGGCCTTGGCCGCGTTGGTGACCACCACGAAATCGCCCAGGTCCAAGTGGGGGGCGAAAGTGGGCTTGTTCTTGCCCCGCAGCACTTTGGCAATTTCGACGGCGAGGCGGCCAACCGGCTTGCCTGCGGCGTCGACGACGTACCACTTGCGGGTCACTTCGGATTCTTTGACGAGTGTAGTTTTCATTATGGCTTGCTCTGGTTCCCTGGATAAAGAGAGGCGGAAACTATCGGAGTCGGCGGGCGGTGTCAACCCCGTTCAAAATATTTTTCACCGCTCGCCGCCCAGGGCGGGGTACCCCCGGACCCGGGGCAGACTGCAGCGCGGCCGTCAGGTCGTATCCCGGGGGCAGGGCTTAGCGCCTCACGGCGCCCCTACGAACCACGCTCCGACCGGGCGGGGTCCCTGTTCGTAGCGCGGCCGTCAGGCCGTATCCCGGGGGCAGGGCCTAGCGCCTCGCGGCGCCCCTACGAACCTGCCCGACCTCGGCACCCTGCATCAAGGAACCGCTTCCCGGCGCGCCTCGCCCTCGTCGGCGACAGGCCGGCGCGGCGGGGGCTCGGCGCCGGGCGAGGCGAGCGGAGGAAGGCGCGCCCCGTTGAGCTTGGCTCTTTCGATGGCCCGGGCGTAGTCGCGCAAGCCGCGCGCGATCCCGTCGGCCACGCGGTCGCGGTACTCCTCGCCCTCGAACAGCGCCTCCTCGCGCTCGTTGCTCAGAAAGCCGCATTCGAGCAGCACCGCCGGGCAGCCGCTCTCGCGGAGCACCTTGAAACGGGCCCGGCGCAGGCCACGGTCCTCCGCCCCCGTCTGCTGGAGCAGGCCGCGGTGCATAAAGTAGCCAAGGATGATGTTGGCGTCGTCATGGGCGTTGCCCAGCTCGGCCGGGCGGCTATCGCGCACCAGCTTCTCGTCCGCAGTCGAGGGGTACCCGGCCGAGGGAAGCACATAGGTCTCCACGCCCTGCGCGCCCGTGTTGCCTGCCGCGTTGAGATGAATGCTCACGAACACATCGCCCTTCCATTCCCGGGCCAGACGGGCGCGGTCGCCCAGCTCGATGAAGCGGTCGTTGTCGCGGGTAAGCTTCACCGCGATGCCGTCCTGGGCAAGGCGGTGGCGCACCTTTCGGGCGATGTCGAGGGCGACATCTTTTTCCTGCAGGCCCGCCGGGCCGAGGGCCCCGGAGTCCTTGCCCCCGTGCCCCGGATCGATGACCACGAGGCTGCAGGTGTTGGTGGCCAAATACTCGCGCGGGCGCAGAATCGGATCGAGCGTGCGGAGCAGGTCGATGCGCGCCATCCCCCAGCGGCCCCGGGTCTCCCGGATCGGCATGTGCAGCCAGACCATGACCGGCCCCACGAAGGCCCTCCGCCGCTCGCTGGCGAACTCCAGCCTCGCCCAATCGTTGCCGAGAAGCAGCGGATCGACCTTGAGCTGCGACTCGCGCGCGCCGTAGAAACGGCCGAGGCGGCGGAGCTGGATATAGAGTTCATCGTCCACCGCCGTCGCGGGGAGCGTCTCAGGCCGCAGGTGAAGCGGGGAAAGCGCGCAGGCGCTCTCGGCGAAAACAATCCAGCAGGCGAGAATGCCGAAGGCCGCTTTTAGCATGCAGTTCTTAACCATGGCAAGGGGAGGCATCGGGTTCCGAGGCCTAGGGGGCGCGGCCCACCCGGTTGATCATCGCCGCCGCCACGCCGGCGCCGAGCCCGTTGTCCACGTTCACCACCACAATGCCGGGT
>CBFGVE010000112.1:0-7267 GCA_965651915.1 uncultured bacterium | reverse complement strand
CGAAGGCCAGGATGTGCGTGGCGATGCGGTCGAGGAACCAGCGGTCGTGGCTGATGACCACCGCGCAGCCGCCGAAGTTCTGCAGGCCTTCCTCCAGCGCGCGCAGGGTCGCGACATCGAGGTCGTTGGAGGGCTCGTCGAGTAGCAGCAGGTTGCCGCCGCTGCGGAGCAGCTTGGCGAGGTGGACGCGGTTGCGACCGCCGCCTGACATCTCCCCGACCTTCTTCTGCTGGTCGGTTCCTTTGAAGTTGAAGCGCGAGCAGTAGGCCCGGCTGCTCATCGGCTTGCCAGCCAGGTCGAGGTAGTCGCGGCCCCCGGTGATTTCCTCGAAAACCGTCTTGTTCGGATCGAGCGCGTCGCGCGACTGGTCCACGTAGGCAATCTTGACGGTGTCGCCAATGACGAGCTTACCGGAGGAGGGCGTTTCCTGTCCGGTAATCATCTTGAACAGAGTGGTCTTGCCAGCGCCGTTGGCACCGATGATGCCCACGATGCCGCCGCGCGGGAGGTCGAAGTCCACGTTCTCGAACAGTACGCGCTCTCCGAACTCCTTGCCGAGTCCGGTGGCTCGCACGACGATGTCGCCAAGCCGTTCGCCCGGGGGGATCTGGATTTCAAGCTGGTCCTCGCGGGTGTCCACCTGCTGGCTGGCGAGTTCCTCGTAGCGCTTGAGGCGCGCCTTGTTCTTGGACTGCCGGCCGGCGGGGTTGAGCCGGACCCATTCCAGCTCGCGTTCGAGGAGGCGGGCTCGGGAGGCCCCCTGCTTTTCGCGGGTGGAGAGAGCGGCCTGTTTCTGTTCGAGCCAGCGCTCGTAGTTCCCCTTGTAGGGATAGGCGTGGCCGCCATCCAGCTCCAGGATCCATTCGGTGACGTTGTTCAGGAAGTAGCGGTCGTGGGTGACGACGACGAGCGTGCCGGAATATTTCTTGAGGAACTCTTCG
Organism: uncultured bacterium; assembly: GCA_965651915.1. Lineage (GTDB taxonomy): Bacteria > Verrucomicrobiota > Kiritimatiellia > CBFGVE01 > CBFGVE01 > CBFGVE01. Next base: position 6,326 of record CBFGVE010000112.1, on the reverse strand, counting down.
AGCCAGCCGACCGATTCGGCGTCGAGGTGGTTGGTGGGTTCGTCGAGCAGGAGCACGTCGGGATTGGAGAGCAGGAGCCGGCAGAGCGCGACCCGGCGCCGTTCGCCGCCGGAAAGCTTGGTGACATCGGCGTCCCCGGGTGGAAGCCTCAGCGCCTCCATGGCGAGCTCGACATTGTGGTCCAGGTTCCACAGGTCCGAGGCGTCAATGTGGTCCTGGAGCCGCCCCAGCTCGTCGTTGAGTTTGTCGCTCTGCTCGTCGGTGAGGTCGGTACCCAGCAGGTCGCAGATCTCGTCGTAGCGGTTGATGATTGCCTGGGCGTTGGCCACGCCCTCGGCCACGTTGCCGGCTACGTCCTTGGTGGGATCGAGCTGGGGCTCCTGGGGCAGGTAGCCGACACGGGAATTCTTCGCCGTGATCGAAGTGCCCATGAAATCGCGGTCCACCCCGGCCATAATGCGCAGAAGCGAGGATTTCCCGCTTCCGTTCCCGCCGATGACGCCAATTTTAGCCCCGAAATAGAACGCCAGGGTGATGTCGTCGAGCACGACGTGGCGGTCATACTGTTTGGTGAGGTGTTCGAGCTGAAAGACATACTCTCCGGCCATGGCGCAGAAATCTCCTGAAAGTGGGGTGAGGAAGGCCCCGACGATACCCCAGCAACCGCCCGGATCAAGAATGATTTTTCTTGCGTCACTCTGCATATCCCATCACCATCGCTCCATTCGCAGAGCACTCCCCTGGGCTGCGGCTCGGCGACCTTGTGGGTTTGGAGGAGGAATTTCATGTTGGAACGGATCAAAGTGCTGGTAATTGATGATGAGGAAGGGTTCTCCTTCCTCATGAAGCTGTATTTCGAGGATTTCTGCAATTTCGACACCCAGACGGCCCATACCGGGGCCGGAGGGCTCGAGGCTTTCGATCAGCAACGTCCCGATGTCGTTCTGGTAGACCTGAACTTGCCTGACATCGATGGCCTGGAGGTGGCCCGGCTCCTGGTGGAGCGCAGCGAAGATCCCAGCTATCCCGTGTTCCTGATCACCGCCTCCCTATCCCGCATCCGCGAATCAATCGGTGCGGTCCCGGGGGTGATGGATGGCTTCCGGGTGTTCAGCAAGCCTTTGGACCCCGCTTACGTAGCCTCGCTCATCCGGTTCTGTGTCCGCGGGGAGCCGCTGGGCAGCAACCTCCGGGAGCCCCCGCTGCTTCCCGACCTGGTGCAGGATGAATTGTTCGACTTCGACGGGGAGGGCGACCCGTGCATGAAGTAGGGCTGATGTCCGACGCGCTGCGGCTGGCCCTGGATTATCTGGAACGCAATGGCGGCGGGCGCGTGACGGTCATGCGCATGCGGGTGGGGGGGATGTCGGGGGTGGTTTCCGAGGCCCTGCAATTCGCTTTCGCGACTCTGACCCCTGGCACGCCTGCCGAGGGAGCCCGATTGGAGCTGGAGCCCGTTCCGGTGCTGTGGTACTGTAGAACGTGCCGGCTGTCCTTCGAAGTGCAGGACCGGATGGCCCAGTGCCCGGGCTGCGCGGGAATCGACGTGGAACTCAGGCAGGGCACTGAATTCGAACTACAATCCATCGAGGTCGATTAGCCATGTGTGTAACCTGCGGTTGTTCCGGCACCCCCCACACCCATACCCACGAGCATTCCCACAGCAGCAGCCACGACCATGGCGGTGGCGAACACCACGACCATGGACGCGAGGTGGAGATCAAGGCTTCCATCCTGTCGTTCAATGACCGGCTCGCCGAACAGAACCGGGGATTCTTCAAGGCCAAGGGGCTCCTCGCCCTCAATCTGCTTTCCGGCCCCGGATCCGGAAAGACGGCTCTAATCGAGGCCACCTACGACGCCCTCCGCGACGAACTGCCGCTTGGAGTGGTGGTGGGCGACCTTGAGACTGAGAACGACGCCGAGCGCATCCGCCGCCGGGGTGCGCCGGCAGTTCAGATCACGACAGGCGAAGTCTGCCATCTCGATGCCCAGATGGTGCAGCATGCACTTGAGCAGCTCCCGCTCGATGGCGTCCGGCTGCTGTTCATTGAGAACGTGGGCAATCTGGTCTGCCCCGCCTCCTTCGATCTGGGGGAGTCCGCCCGGGTGGTGCTGCTGGCCAGCACCGAAGGCGAGGACAAGCCCCTGAAGTACCCCGTCATGTTCGGCCGTGCCGATCTCGTGCTCCTTTCCAAGATCGATCTCGCGGAAGCCGTTGAGTTCAACCGCGAGCTGGCCCGTGACAACATCCGGAAGGTCGCTCCGCGCGCCGAGATCCTCGAAGTTTCGGCCAAGACCGGCGAGGGCATGAAGGCCTGGCTCGACTGGCTTCGGGCGAGGGCTTAGGGACGATTGACGAAGATCGGGCCAATGATCGGGACGAAGACGGGATGGGTAGCAGCCCCTACTCAACCCTTGAAGTTGGCTTGCGGTGGCTCGCGCACGGCGGCATCGACCTCGAAGAAGTCCATCTGGCCGAACTTAAACATTGAGGCCACGATGGAGCTGGGGAAATGCTCGCGCTTGTTGCGGTAGTCGCGGATGTTGCCGTTGAAGAATCGGCGGGCGGCCTGGATGCGGTCCTCGGTATTCACCAGCTCGCGCTGGAGCTGGAGGAAATGCTGGTCGGCCTTGAGCTGGGGATAGTTCTCCACCACCGCGAGTAGCCGCTGCAGGGCACCCACCAACTGGCGCTCATCGGTCGCCTGCGAGGTGGTGGGCCCGTGGTTTGCGGCGCACTGGTTCCGCAGCCGCGTCACCTCCTCGAACACGCCGCGCTCATGCTCGGCGTAGCCCTGGACGGTCGCGACGAGGTTAGGGATGAGGTCGTAGCGCCGCTTCAGCTCGGTGTCGATGTTCGCCCAGGCGTCGTGGATGTGATTGCGCAGCGCCACCAAGCCGTTGTAGGTGGCGATGACATAGAGCAGCGCCAGGAGAAACAAGCCGGCAGGAATGAGCCATTCGATCAAAGCGGTCCTTCAAACAAGTAGTTGGGCATGAGACGGCGGATCTGGATGAGGCGTTTGAGCCTGGATTCGACCTGCTCAGGCGCCAGGCGCCGATTGAAACACAGCGACAGGGCCTGGTTCTCCACCTCGATCACCAGGTCGCGGTTGTTCAGCAGGTAGTCGATCATCCGCGCATTGCAGAAATCGTAGGCGAACTTCTTATCCTTAGACTTCACGCGGAAGGTCCGCGAGAACTCGTGCGATTCGAAGTTGATATCCGTGAATCCAAAGGCTGAGGCCAGCTTCGAGAAAAAATGTTCGGGACCAATTTCCAGCTCGGGGACCGTCGCCGGCAAGGTGAGGATGAAGAATGCGTAGTGGTGATGCTGGGTTTTGCGACGACCATTCGAGTCGCGGGAGTAGGTTTCGTAGTGGAAGTCGAAGGCCTCCACCGGCTCCCCCTCGTAGGTGCCGGAGAGCCGATGGCTGGCGTAGCGATTTGATCCCTCCCGGAGCTTGTCGAGAAAGGCGTAGCGGTGCACCAGGCAGGTATCGCGGTCCGGCCGGTAGGTCAGCCCCAGCCGCCGGGCCAGCTCTTCAAAGGCCTTCCGGCGTTTCTGGTTGGCCAAATAGGAGAGCACTCCAATCCCAATGATCAGCACGACCACGAGCGCGATGAAGAGGAATGGTTCCATAACTGGGAGACTTTAGAATCTTGCCCCGGTCAACCCAAGTGAAAAACACCGCCGATTTTGGAATGGGGTTCCAATGCTCGGACAATGCACGGCAAGAAAGTTCCAAGCCTCGGACATCTCGGTCCCCATCTTCGTCCCGATCGTTGTCGCGATCCTCGCCGATCCTGCTCACCCCGCCCCCGCCCGGGCTGGGGGTGGGGGCGTGCGTGTCTGGGGGAAAGTCTTCCCGTCCACCGGGACGAGCCCGGTGGGGCGGTTTTTAGAGCACGGATGAGGCTTTAGTTGTGGCTCAGCCAACCCGCGGGAAGGGGCTGGCGGGGAAGGGCGGGGCTGGTGACTTCGATTACAGGCATTTCGCCGTCCCAGATGCGGTGCTCCCACATCGCCCGCCCGCCAATGACCTGTTTTTCGCGGTCGAACCAGTAGACTAGACCGGAGGTTTCGCCCGGGCGCATATCTCCGGGCCGCATGTCCACAAAGTCTACTTGAATGGTATGGCTGCCTGCTTCGAGCGGAATGGACCATCCCCGGAAACCGTGGCGCTGGGTCGCGGGATCCCAAAGGCGACCGCCGATCCAGAGCTTCAGGTCGCATCCGCTGTCCACCGCCCAGTGCATGAAAGGCTCGGGCATCCAAAAGATGTAGGTTCCGGTATCAGGCACGGTGAGGAATCCCCGGAATCTCACGCCGAAATTGGCCGCCGGATCATTCGGCTTGGCGGGCAGCGCATGAGGAGATTCGGCAACGCCCTCGCTCAGCAGCCGTCCGGCCATGGGGAAAGTGACGCCGGTGAGCCGCAGGTCGCCGCTGAATAGCTGGTAGCGGAGACCGGGCGAGCTGGTGTCTTCGGCTTGCTGGGACGGAAGGGAGGTAATGCGGCGGAACAGGGCTGCGGCGGTGATGGAGTAGTCGGTTGAGTCGGATTGCCAGCCGATGGGGCCGTTGTAGTCCTTGCGTACCGCGGTCGTTTTCAGCAGCGTGGTGGCGCTCAGGCGGATGGGACCAGTGTAGACCGGGGATTCGCGGGTGGGTTCACTGCCGTCGAGGGTATAGTGGAGGATGACGTCGCTTGAGGGGGCGAGTAGCTTGACGTCCATTTCGCTGGCGAAGGCGGTGGCTTCGGGGGCGAACTTTGGCAATGGGGTGGGGCGTCGTATGGCCTGCAGTACAGGGGGTGCGCTGTTGCCGCTCCGGTGAAGGGCATAGTCGGCGGGCTGGGCACCGGTATCCCCGCCCGTGTCGCCCAGCACGAGCCGGTCGTCGCCAGCGGATAGCAAGGTGCTGGCCTGCACCTGGGTTTCGTCGATCTGGAGGGACTGGGAGCTTCCGGAAACGGACTGGCGGAAGGAGATTCTCTGGCCGTCCTCGGATACGGCATCGAACCCGATGGTTGCGACTGTGGTAGTCGCCGAGAACACGCTGAGTGGCGCTTCGCCGGGGCGGCGTGCATGCAGCACGGTAAGCACCCGCACATCCTGGCCCGGACCGTAATGGTAGGAGAGGGTGTGGGTGCGGATATCCTGGCCGAAGCGGCCTCGCCAGTTCACCTCCTCGAGTCGCTCCAGCTCCTCGCCGGAAGACTGTGCGCCGGCAAGCTGCGAGGGGGCGGTCGAGATCTGGAACAGGGATAGATTGCTGGCGCCATCGGTTCGGGTGTGGACGGCGCCTGAAGCCTGGTCGTAGGAGAGATCGCCGGGCGACACGCTGGCATGGAGTCCCCATTGAAGGGTGTACAGACGATTGGCCTCGCTTCGGATTCGGTCGCTGACGATTACCAGTCCGGCCTGCTTCACCAGGAAAACCTGCCGGTCCTGGACGATGTTCTCGTAGACGTGCTGGGTTTCGGCATCGATGAAGGGCGCGGCGTAGGTGCCCTCGGCAAAATCGAAGGCGACGGAGTTTAGAAAGCGGTAGGGAAGAATGCGGTCGTCGCCCATGTGCCACTGGGGCAGGCCGTAGGCGGGGGTCCGCCAGTCGAAGTAGCGCTCGGGCAGAAGGTGGGCGGTCTCGGACTCGACTTTGGGCGCGCCATCGACGAGCAGCTCGCCTCCGTAGCGGTGTTCGATGAAGGTGCGGCCAAAACCGAAGAATTTGATGTGGCCCCAGAGGCTGGGCCCCCAGTAGTGGAAGGTCCGGTAGGGGGAGAAGAACACGTCCACATCGTTCTGGCGGTTCCAGCCGCTGCGCAGGTGGTAGAAGCCGGCGTAGGGAAAGGCGTCGGAGGTCGCGTGGGGTGGCCCGGCCCAGCCATCGGCATAGACCGTGCCTGCAATGCGGAGGATGTCGTCGTGGTCGGTCATCCATCGCGGGAACATGCGGTTCTCCTCCCGGCGCGCCACATGGCGCCAGCGAACTGAATAGTCCTGGTCGGGCTTGGCCCAGCGGGGCGCGGTACCATTGATGAAGAGAGAGTGGGCGAGGGTTCGGATGCGACGCACCATGGCGTCCCGCTGGAGCTGGATCCACTCGTCCGACAGATAGGAGCTGGCGGAAGGGTCATGGGGAAGTACGGAGAAGGTGCCGGTGCCGCCCGGATAGTTGAATGCGTAGTTGTAGGCCCAGTTGACGTCGTGGCCGTCGGGGTATCCGCTAACCACGGGATAGGCTTCGAACGCCCGGCGCTTCTCGCGCACGAGGTAGTCGCTGAACGCAAATTCGGGGAAGGCTATGCCGAGATGCA
>CBFGVE010000111.1:0-7275 GCA_965651915.1 uncultured bacterium | reverse complement strand
CGCGGGGCGGCGGTGCTCACCGGTTTTCTGCTTCTGCTGGTGATCATGATCCTGCTTACCCAGCTCCTTCAGCTCAATACGCTGAACTGGGTGCTCCAGCGGTTTTCCGGACTGCTCGCCATCTCGTTTGTCATTATCTTTCAACCCGAGATTCGCCGGGCGCTGGCGGAGATCGGCAAGCAGCATGTGTTTGCCAGCTCGGGCCGCGAGCGCCATCTCGTAGACCACGTGACCAAGGCGGTAGCGCATCTGGCCGAGCGCAAAATCGGTGCGCTGATCGCCATCGAGCGCGAGATCGGCATGCGTATGATTCGCGAAAGTGGAACGCCCATTGAAAGCCACGTCACCCCGGAACTGCTGGCCACCATTTTCTACCCGCACACGCCGCTGCACGACGGCGGCGTGATTATCCAGGGCGACCAGATTGTCGCGGCGGGCTGTTTGTTTCCGCTCAGCCAGCGCGACGAGCTGAGCAAGTCGCTCGGCACTCGTCACCGGGCCGCTATCGGCATCACCGAGGAAACGGACGCCATCGTGATCGTGGTGTCCGAGGAGACCGGCGGCATTTCTGTTGCCTACAACGGTAGGCTCAGCCGCGGTCTTGACGAAGAGCGGCTCCGCCGCATGCTGGCCACGGTGCTGATCCGCCGCAAGAGCGATGCCGCCGGGCGCCGTTCCCGGGCGATCGCCGAGGCCCCATCCAATCCCGAAGCCACCCAGCCCGGCAGCGAAAGGTCTCCCCGTGAGCAGTAAGGAAGCCCGCCGCCACCACCCCCTGCTGCGTAACATCCGGCTCAAGCTGGGTGCGCTGGCCCTTGCGCTGGTGTCGTGGTACGCAATCAATGGGATCATCAGTAACGAAATCCGCATCGACGCCATCCCTGTCAGCATTCAAGTCAGCCCCGGGTGGGCCTTGGTCGATAGCAGTTCCGAAACAGCCGATGTCCGCTTCCGGGGTTCGCAGGCCGATGTGCGCAGTCTTCGCCGCGACAACGTCCAGGTCATGGTGGATGTGCGGGGGCGTGAAACCGAAGGGGTCTTGACCGTGCCGATTCGCCTGGACCATGTTCGCACCGCAGGTGGTGCCCGGGCGGTCTGGGCCCGGCCCGAATTTATCACCCTGACCTTGGACCGCGAGCATGTGGTTTCGCTGCCGGTGAAGGTCGAGCTGGTTGGCGATCCGCCGCCGGGCTACTCCACAGGGTCGGTGCGCAGTACTCCCGCCACCGTCCAGGTATCCGGACCGCTTAGCCAGCTCGAAAAGGTAGACCAGATTCTGACGCTTCCGGTGGACGTTTCGGGTCGGGTGCAGCCCTTCCAGGCTCGCGCAGGATTACTTCCGCCCCATGCCGTATGGGAAGTACGGATGCAGCCGGAGCGGGTAACGGTCGATGTTGAACTGGTGGAGCGGTCCTCCACGGTGGACTTCCCGGGCATTCCAGTCCGTACCCTAACGCGGGGCGGGCACCTGCTGGGTCTTGGCATCCAGCCCGATGTCGTCACCGTGCAGCTCAAGGGGCAGCCCGAAGTGCTAAGAAATATTAATCCCGCCGATATCCAGGCTTTCGTCGACTGCACCGGGTTGAATTCGGTAGCCGAGTACGAACTCCCGGTGCGCATCCATGTCCCAGTTCGTGTTTCGGTCGAAAAAGTGGATCCCCCCCTGATCGGCGTCACTGTCAGTCCGCTCTGAGATCTCCTGCCTATGTACCGTCTTTCAGCCTTACTGCTGGTCTGCTCATGTTTGTTGTCCCCGCCAAGCGAGGGCTCCAACGAGCTATCTTCGGTTTCCGTCCGCTTGGAAATTGACGAGGATGCCGATCCTGGGCAGCCACCTCAGGACCCACGCCTGCGCCTCAGAGTGCGCGAAGGCTACGATGCGATGAATCGTGGCGACCTCGACCAGGCATTGCAGAAATTCGGTGCATCCCTGCGGATCGACAAGAACGAGGCCAACGCCCTCTTTGGTATTGCCACCGTCTACACGAAGCTGGACGATGTGGAGCGGGCGATCACGGTCTATGAGCGCCTTCTCGAAATCAATCCGGAGACCTTCCAGGTGTTGAACAATATGGCCTGGTTGTATGCGACCACCCAGAACCTCGCCTACCGGAATCCCGCACGTGCGATCGAACTGGCCCAGCGGGCCTTGCTCATCCAGCCCGAGAACTTCCATGTCTGGAGCACGCTCTCCGCAGCACGCTACCTAAACCGCGACTACGAGCGGGCTCTTCGGGCGGCACTTGAAGCCTACCGCATCGCCGAGAATGGGGGCCTGTCGGGCCCCGCGCTCGACGTTTATTCCGAACAGGTTGTCAAATGCCGGACAGCCATGCAGGCCATGATGTTCGTGGATTGAGGCAGACCATGTGCGGACGCTTCACCCAGACCCGCCCCCTCGAGGATCTTATCGAGCGTTTCGCCGTCCTTAAGGCTGCAGGCGCCCGCGATGTCCAGCCCAGCTACAACATTGCCCCGGGGCAGGATGCCGCGCTGGTCATCGCTTTCCGGGAGCGTATGCTCAAACGCATGCGTTGGGGACTTGTTCCTTCCTGGTCGAAGACCGCGAAGACAGAATTCACCATGATCAACGCCCGGGCCGAGACTCTGGCCGACAAGAAGGTCTATTCGCAGCTCCTCCCCCACAAGCGCTGCCTGGTGCCTTCCGATGGGTTCTACGAGTGGAAGAAGGGTGGGGGGCGCGGCCGCCCACCCCACCGCTTCGTGGTCGATTCAGGCGAGACCTATGCCTATGCCGGTCTCTGGGACGAGTGGGCCGCGTCGGATGGCAGCGAGCTGTTCACTTTCGTCATCGTGACGACCGAAGCCAACGACTGTGTGCGGCCCATTCACGACCGCATGCCCGTCATCCTCCGCCGTGAGGATGAGGAGGCTTGGCTAGACCCAGATAACCGCTCCTGGGCCTCGCTCCTGGCTTTGCTCAAGCCTTTTCCCGCCGAGCGCATGCGGGCCTATCCCGTGAGCGCACGGGTGAACAGTCCCCAGGTTAACGATCCCGGCTGTATTGCCGAAACGCTGCCTCCCATTCCTCCGTCCGAGCCTCAACTGGAGCTGTTTTGAAGCGCTTTGCGAAGAAATGGCTGTATGGCCAGCTTACTCCACGTCGCCGGGAACTGGCCCGTCGCCGCCGCGCTGGCCTAGTGCTCTGCTACCACCGCTTCGAATCTAAGCCGGGCGTCGATCCGGTGCCCGGAATGGCCATTACCCCGGATCGATTTCGGATGCATGTGGAGACCTTGCGGAAGATGGGGACGATTGTGCCGTTCGAGAATCTACTGCGCGAGCCGTCCGACGGGGGCCTCCGGTTCTGTCTCACCTTCGACGACGGCTACCGGGATAATTTGACCGTGCTGGTCCCCCTGCTGGAGGAGCTGGACGTGTCTGCCACACTTTTTGTCGTTGGCGGAATCCTCGACGGGTCGGTCCCGGTTCTGTCTCACGATGCATCCGCAGGGCATTCGCCCGAGCTGCTCCGCGCGGACGACATCCGCATCCTGGCTGCCCATCCCCTGGTGCATCTCGGTGCCCACACCATGACCCATCCCCGGCTAGCGACGCTAGGAGAGCCTCAGATCCGCCAGGAAGTCAGGGAAAGCAGGCTCTTGCTCGAAACCCTGGCTCAGAAGCCGATCATCGACTTCGCCGCTCCCTACGGGCAGCCGCGCGACGCCGACTGGGCCCTCACCGCCGAAGTGCTGGAGCGCGAGGGCTACCGCACCCTTCTGGGGAATTCCGGCGGCTGGAACGTACCCGGCTTGCTTGCCCAGGGTGGCTTCTGCCGAATTAACCGAATCTCGATGAGCGGTATCGCCGAGGCGTGGAATGTCGAGGCATGGGTGCTCGCGCAGGCCATGAAGAGGAGGGTGTAGCCATGGAGGGTGCGGCGTGGGTTGCGTTGGCCAGTGTGGCCATACTGCTCTACATCTACGTGGGCTATCCGCTTCTCGTGGCACTTCTGGCGTGGGCTTGCCCTCGTCCTTCACGCAAAGGTGGCGAAGGCGAAGCACTCTCCTTCTCGGTGGTCATTGCGGCGTACAACGAGCAGCGCCATCTCGGCGAGAAGCTCCAGAGCATCGCGTCGGCAGCGGAGGGGCTTGCGTTGGCGGAGGTGGTCGTGGGCTCCGATGGATCAACCGATGAAAGCGAGCAGGTCGTAGCCGACGCGGCATCTTCTTTGCCCATTCCTATCCGCTGGCGCCCGTTTCCGCTCCGCAGGGGAAAGCCTTCGGTGCTGAACGATGTTCTTCCCCAGTGCCGTGGCGAAATCGTTGTGCTTACCGATGCGCGCCAGCCGCTTGAGCCGAATTCGTTGCGGGCCCTGCTTCGAAATTTTTCTGACCCCAAAGTGGGCGTGGTGTCGGGCGAGCTGATTTTTCTGAATTCCACCGGAGGAAGCGCCGAGCGCAGCATGGGCTTCTACTGGAGCTACGAAAAATTCATCCGTCGCCGTGAAGCCCGCATGGGTTCGGTTCCCGGCGCCACCGGAGCGCTCTATGCGCTGAGGCGCTCGCTTTTCCGGCCCATCGATGCTGAAACGATCCTTGACGATGTCGCCATCCCCATGCGCATCGTGGAGCAGGGCTATCGATGCGTGTTCGAGCCGGAGGCCGTTGTGTTCGATCGGCCCTCCTCTTCCCACGGCCAGGAGAATGTTCGCAAGCGCCGGACCATTGCCGGCAACGCCCAGTTGTTCGCCGCATTTCCCCGGTGGGTGCTTCCCTGGCGTAATCCCATTGCCTTCCAGTGGGTTTCTCATAAGCTGCTGCGCCTGCTGTCGCCGATCCTCCTGCTTTCCCTGATGGCCGCCTCGCTGCTGATGCTTACTTCGATGATGGGCTTGCTGCTGGTGCTAGGCCAGCTCGCGCTCTACGCAATGGCAGCGGCGGGATGGGTGCTGGACCGCAAGGGGCGCTCATCGAAGCTGCTGGCCATACCTCGCATGTTCGTCGAGTTGAATGCCGTTACGCTGCTGGCCTTGGGCGATGCGCTACGCGGTCGCTACCGGGCCACCTGGAACAAAGCCTATGCGGGCGGCGAATCGATTTCTCGGGAAGGGCGTTGACGATGCCGACGCGAATTACCGGAGGGGTTTTGAAAGGCAGAATTCTCACCGCTCCCAGGACCGGTGTCCGGCCCACGCAGGAGCGGGTGCGCGAGGCGGTATTCTCCATGCTCGGTTCCGTTGTGGAGTCGGCTAGGGTGCTGGACCTGTTCGCAGGAACTGGCGCGCTGGGGCTGGAAGCGTGGAGCCGTGGTGCCGCAGAGGTTCACTGGGTGGAAAAGCATCCGGCTACCTTCAAGCTGCTGGAGAGCCAAGTGGCATCGCTATGCGCCGAGGATCCCGACACGGTCCGCTGCCATTGCTCTGACGCCCTTCGGTTCATCTCCGGCTACCGGGGCAAGTTGTTTACCCTCCTGCTGGCCGACCCGCCCTATGGACGAGAGGGGGAACCCAACTGGGCGGCCAAAACGCTCGAAGCGCTCGACACCTATGACATCGCTGAGACGAATGCCCTGATGGTGCTTGAACTTGCCGAAGGACAGTCGCTGCCCAATGCGCAGCGGTGGGAGCCCATTCGCGACAAGACCTATGGCGGAACGCGGGTGCTGGTCTATCGCTTAAACGAAGCCCCTAGACAAAGATCGGGACAATGATCGAGACGAAGATCGACTGCATGCGCACCGCCCTCCTGGTTGTCACTATCCTTCATCTCGATTTTTACCAGCGGCCCGTCTAATCGGGCATTCACCCGTGGATTCGTTTGAGGGTATTGTGTTGCCGCGACCGCGCCTGCCGGAGTATACATACTGTGGATTCGGTGCCCGCCACCCGCTGGAGAGCCATGAAGCAAGCTATCTATCCAGGAACCTTCGACCCCATAACCTTCGGTCATTTGGATGTTGCCCAGCGCGCAGCGGGCATTTTCGACCGGCTGGTCGTGGCGGTGACCGCGAACACCCGCAAGAACACGCTTTTCGACTGCGAAGAGCGCGTACAGCTTGTCCGCGAAAGCCTGCGCCATCTGCCCAACGTCGAGGTCGAACCGTTCGAGGGCTTGCTTGTGGACTACGCCCGCCGCAAGCGCATCCATGTGCTGGTCAGAGGCATCCGGGCCTTCTCGGATTTCGAGTATGAATTTCAGATGGCGCTGACCAACCGTAACCTCGCTCCCGAAGTGGAGACCGTTTTCCTCATGCCCAAGGAAGAGCACAGCTACATCAGTTCCAGCATGGTTAAAGAGATCGCCTTGTTAAAGGGCTCTGTGGAAGATTTTGTTACCGAAAAGGTGGCCCAGGCATTGGCTGCCAAGGTGTAGATGCCTGCAAGATCAGATTGTATAGACAAGGAGGAACCCATGAGCGGAATCAAAAGTTCATACGAATTGGCCATGGAGCGGCTCCAGTCATCGGGAAGCAAAGGGAAGGTTCTCAGCGCCGAGCAGAAGCGTCGAATCGCCGAAATCGAGCAGGAGTGCAAGGCGAAGCTGGCCGAGCTGGATCTGATCATGCGTCCGCAGATGGAGCAGGCGCAGTGGGAGGATAACTCCCAGGAAGCCGAAGCGCTGGAGCAGGAGTATCGCCGCCGGAGCGAAGAAATCCGCCAGCGGGCTCATGCCAGCAAGGACGAAGTGCGCGGGGACTGAGCTGAGAATCAAGAAGGGAAAGTCGCGGGCAGGTTCGTAGGGCCCGTCAGGCGCTAGCTGCTGAGGACGTGGTCGAGCGCTTCGCGGAGGTCGCCCAGGCTGTAGGGCTTTTGCAGGAACCCCGCCATGCCCTGGCTGGCCATCCGGTCGGATAGCTCCTCGGTGCTGTAGCCGCTGGCGAGAATGACCTTTACCTCGGGATTGATCTCCCGCAGCCGAAGAAAGGTGCCTTCGCCATCGAGCCGGGGCATGGTGAGATCCAGAATTACTGCACAAATTTCAGCTTGATGCTGGACGTAGAGGTCGATGGCTTCAAGTCCGTGGCTGGCGAGCAGCGGGGTGTAGCCAATCCGCTCGATAAGCCGCCGACTGATCGTGCGGACATTTTCTTCGTCGTCCACCAACAGGATGGTTCCTCCGGATCCGGATCTGGAGGGTGCGGTGCTTGCCTTCGGGGCGTCCCTCGACGGCGTCACGGCGGTCTCGGTGGCGGGGAACGCCAGCAAAAACTGGGTTCCCTTGCCCGGCTCGCTGCTTACGCGAAGCACGCCATGGTGGCTGCGGACAATTCCCTGGGTAGCGGCAAGCCCAAGTCCGCGGCCGGTAAATT
>CBFGVE010000110.1:0-7283 GCA_965651915.1 uncultured bacterium | reverse complement strand
GGGCCTAACCGAACGAGGGACTCCTTTGCGATGCAGCCGGCGCGCGTCGGAGGATGTCCGCCGCTTCCCCGCAGGCTCTGACCCCTTGCTCTGGTTCTACCTTTCCTCCGGTGCGCTTCACTCGCTAGACCTCGAAGCTGCCGGCGGCCGAATATGGGTCATCGACCTCGACCGCATGGGTTTTGGTGCCCGCGGCTGGCGCGATCCAGTGCGTTGGCCTCTCGTACGGCGGCTTATCGAAGGGCTCGTGCCGACCTTGGCGCCGGGCAGCGGCTTTTTGGGGATCGGCCTGGTCGACGATGCCTGCGGCACCCGGCGGGGCCGAGCCAAGGTCGTCCCGTTGCCTGCCGGGGAGCTGTTCCGCTACGCCGAGGCAGTGCTGGAAAAGGCCTTTTGTCTCCGCAATTGGACGGTTAGACCTCAAATTTTCCACCTTAGGGGAAAATAAGCTGTCGATACGGTTTGACATGCGGGCACAATCTGCTACATATGCACGCCTTTTTACCGGAGAATTATTATGAGCATGCACCGCAGCCTTAAGTCCTCGAGCAAGATAGCCACCCGCCGGAATGTCCTCAAGCGCTTCGAGCGTGTTGAACTCCTCAAGACCCGTGGCAAATGGAAGGATGGGGACCGCGCCCTTGGCCTCCCGAAGACCAAACCCGCCGAGTGAGGTCCGCCTCCACAAGTATCTAGCCGACTGCGGCGTGGCGTCGCGCCGGGCCTGTGAGGCCTTGATCGCCGACGGAGCAGTCCAGGTTGACGGTGTCGTCGTCATCCAGCAGGGGCTGAAGCTCGACCCGGCAGGACGCGACATCCGCGTCCACGGCAAGCCGGTACGCACAGTAGCATCGAGGCTCTACTTCGCCTTCCACAAGCCGCGCAACGTGGTATCCACCTCTAGCGACCCCCAAGGGCGGCCGACGGCGCTGGACTACTTCGGCGACCTTTCCGAACGGGTCTATACCGTGGGGCGCCTTGACTTTGATAGCGAGGGCCTGCTCCTGCTGACGAACGACGGCGATTTTGCTCTTGCCCTGACCCATCCGCGCCACGGACTTCCCAAGGTCTACCACGTCTGGCTCGATGCCGAGCTACGCCCCGAGGATAAGGAGCGTCTGCTCGCCGGGGTTTCTTCGCGAGGTGAAATGCTGCGGGCGGCCGAGGTGGCCTACCTGCGAATCACCGACCGGGGCCATCTTTACCGAATGGTGCTGCTCGAAGGAAAGAATCGCCAGATCCGGCGTATGGTTGAGGCGGTTGGCCGCACCGTGCAGCGCCTGGTACGGGTGGCGATCGGACCCGTCGAACTGGCCGAACTGCGCCCCGGCGGACGCCGACCGCTGACCGAGGGGGAGTTGGATGCCCTGCGTCGCTGGACAGCGGGTAGCCGCGAGGCATCTAGGCCGAGCCGCCTCGGGTAAAGGTCCCCAGGGCCCCCTTTTTCCCCGCGTAGTCCCTCCGGGCAGAGCGTTTTCAGGGTCTGCTGGGGAAATGCGGTCTTGGCCCAGCCGAGAAGTCCGGAGGGCGGGAGAGGTATTACTCGCCAAGTTCGAGGAAGCCCTCGAGCTTGCGGAGTCGGGTAGGGTGGCGCATTTTTCGCAGGGCTTTGGCCTCGATCTGGCGAATACGCTCGCGGGTGACGTTGAACTTGCGGCCGACTTCCTCAAGGGTGCGGGAATAGCCGTCCTTGAGTCCGAAGCGCAGGGTGAGAACTTCCTGCTCGCGTTCGGTTAGGGTGTGCAGAACGTCCTTGATGCGTTCTTTTAGGAGGCTGTAGGCGGTCATGTCTGAGGGGTTTTCGGCCGACTTGTCTTCGATGAAGTCGCCGAAATGGGTGTCCTCACTGTCTCCCACTGGGCTCTGGAGAGAAATGGGCTGCTGGGCGATCTTGAGTATGGCCCGTACGCGCTCCACGGGGAGGGTCATCTCCTCGGCGACTTCCTCGGGGGTGGGCTCGCGGCCCAGCTCCTGCACCAGGGCCTTCTGGATGCGCATGAGCTTGTTGATCGTTTCGATCATGTGCACGGGGATGCGGATGGTGCGGGCCTGGTCGGCGATGGAGCGGGTGATGGCTTGGCGGATCCACCAGGTGGCGTAGGTGCTGAATTTGTAGCCGCGCCGGTACTCGAACTTTTCGACCGCCTTCATCAGGCCCATATTGCCTTCCTGGATGAGGTCGAGGAAGGAAAGGCCGCGGTTGGTGTATTTCTTGGCGATGCTGATCACAAGTCGGAGGTTGGCCTCGACCATCTCGGTCTTGGCCTGCAGCCCCTTGCGCATCCACAGCTTGAGTTCCCGGTAGCGGTCGGGAAACTCGGCGGCGGTCATGTGCTGGAGCATCTCGAACTCCTGCATCTTGTCCTGTTCGGCCTTGAGGGCTGCGGCGTAGTTCTTGTTGCGTTTCTGGGTTTCGATCTTCTCCATCGCGGTTACGATGGAGCGATACTGTTTATAGTGGTGGTCGGCTTCCTCGATGATATCCTCGATGGCCTTCTGCTTGTAGTGCAGTTTGGAGAACGCCTGAGAGAACTTGGAGAGGTTTTTCTCGAATTCCTTGCGGGCCTTCTCGCGGGCGCTCTCGCTGCTCTTCGGGTTGTGCATGTCGAGGAAGAGCTTGCTGGAGGTCTCCTGGAGCTTGACGATGGCGGCGCGGGTGCGGGGGAGGGTCTTGAAGTACTTCTCGCGGCTTTCGACATGCTTGTCGCTGATGATGCGGTCGAAGCGTTCCTTGCCGTCCTCGAGGCGCTGGGCCATGGAGAGGTAGGCCTGGGTGGCACAGCCAAATCGGTTGAACAGCTCGCGGGCGTTGATCTCGGCTTCCTCGATGCGCTTGGAGATCTCCACTTCCTGCTCGCGGGTAAGCAGGGGGACCTGGCCCATTTGCTTCAGGTACATGCGGACGGGATCGTCGAGCACATCGGCCCGGCTCGACTGCTTGGCTCGCTCTTCTTTCTCCTGCTGGTTCTTGAACTTCTCGACGTCGGAGGCGTCGATGATCTCGATATCCATACCGCGGAGCAGGATCAGAATGCCCTCGAACTCGTCGGGGCTGACCACGCTCTCGGGGAGGGTATCGTTGATGTCGTCGAAGGTGAGATAGCCCTGCTCGCGGGCGAGCTTGACCAGATCCTTGAGCTTCTCGTTCCGGTTCTCGCGGTCGACGCGGATTCCAACCGAGTCCTCGCCGGCGGATTCAGCGCTCTCGGCGAGGTCCTGGAGGCGTACGGCCGTGGCCTTGGCGGCTTTGACTGCTTTCTCGGGCTTGACGTTCTTCGGAGAGGCCTTCTTTGCAGGCTCGGCGGAGGAGGCGGGTGCTGCGGCAGACTTCTTGGCCGGCTCCTTGGGTTCGGGCTTGGCTGCCTCTATCTTTTTGGACTCAGTTTTTTTGGGTTTTGCAGCGGATTTGGCCGGCGCTTTGGGGGAAGAGGACTTGGAGGAAGTGGATTTCTTCTTGGGACTAGCGGACATAGTTCACCCTTATTGTACCATAATTCCAGCGCGTTCGGAGGCGGAATAGGGGCAAGCAATATCGTGTATGCCCGCCGGAAAGGTCAAGAGGAACCCGAAAATAATTTGTAAGGCACTATTCCCGGCTGGGATGCGCGGCCACTTAGTGGAGGTCGAGCCTTGCCGGAGGACGTAGATGTCCATGCTGAGGTGGTGGCATTCGGCTTCTAGGGCTTCGCGTCGTTCGGGCGGGGCCTGGGCGATGCGTTCACGGAGCGCGGCGCGCTCGTTTTCCATGCTCTTGCGTCGGATAAGCAGGATGACGTCGTGGAGGGCGGCTCTCGGGGTCACTTCGAGCAGTTTGCGGGTTTTCGGTCGGGCCTGGGCCCGGGCGGCCACGCGGAGTCCAGCCTGGTCACCCGAAAGTCGGGCTAGCGCCTGACCCGGATCGCAGGTCTCAAACAGAGCCTCCAGCACCCGCTGGCATGGAGGATCGGTGAGAAAGGCGGGAGTGAGGTAGTGCCGGGTTTCCTCGATAAGTTCAGGGTGTTCCAGCAGGATTTCCAGAAGGTCGCTTTCCATGGGGGGCGGGAGCGTCGCCATGTCGTCGGGTGGTGGGGTGGTGCCGTCGCCGACTAGAGTTCGCCGCCCCCGGGAGAGCATGCGCTGGAGGTCGGACTGGAGTACCTCTTCGGGCAGGTTCAGGCTGGCGGCAGCCTGCCGGAGCAAAACGGTCTGCTGTACCGCGCTGGGTGCCTTGAGGATCATCTCCAGCACCGCCTTGGTGGTAGACCGGAGGATGCGTTCGTCGCCGAGGTCGCGGGTGCGGGCAACCGCATCTACCATGAACTCGACGATGCTGCGTGCTTGTCCGAGGCAGTCCAGGAAGGCCTCGGGGCCGTCGCGCCGGATCATGGAGTCGGGGTCGTCGCCCGGGGGAAGCGAGGCGACCCGAACGGTCATTTCGGCTCCGAGGAATATTTCGCCGGATCGCACCGCCGCCTTGATCCCGGCGGCGTCGCCGTCGAACACCAGCAGCACGGCGTCGGTCTGTCGTTTAAGGATGCGGGCGTGGTCTTCGGTGAGGGCGGTGCCCTGGGGGGCGATGGCCCAGCCGATGCCCGCTGAGTGGCAGCGTATGACATCGATCTGCCCCTCGCAGACCAGTGCCTCTTGGCGTTCGGATATGGCGGGTCGGGCGAGGTCGAGGCCGAACAGAAGCCGGCTTTTCTTGAAGAGGATCGTCTCGGGGGTGTTGAGATATTTCGCGGTTTTCGCCTCGGGATCGAGCAGGCGCCCGCTGAAGCCCACGATGCGTCCAAGCTCGTCGCGGATCGGGAAGAGCAGCCGATCGCGGAACCGGTCGTAGTAGGCGCGGGCGTCCTCGCGCTCCTCGTCCTTGCCGAGCAGCCCGGCCGCGAGGAGTTGGTCGGCAGTGTAGCCTTTCTGGCGCCCCCACTGCATGGCGAACCCGGTGCCCGGCGGGGCGTACCCGACGAGCCAGCGCCGGACGAGGTCGTCGCCCAGCTCTCGCTCGCGCAGGTAGGTCCGGGCCTTTTCGGCCTCGGGTGACTTGATCAGAAGGCGGTGGTATTCGGCTGCGATCTCCTCGTGGATGCGCAGGAGCACGTCTTTTTCCTGGCCGTCGCGCCGGTCGCTCTCGCTGAATTCGACGCGGATGCCGGCTCGTTCGGCCAGCATGCGGGTGGCGGTTATGAAATCGACGCTCTCGCGCTGCATGACGAAGCTGAACACGTCGCCCCCGGCCCCGCAGCCGAAGCAGTGGAAGGTCTGGCGCTGGGGGTTGACGTGGAAGGAGGGGGTTTTCTCCTTGTGGAAGGGGCAGAGCGCCCGGTAGGTGCCCCCGGCGCGTTTCAGGGGAACGTGCAGACCTACCACCTCCACGATGTCATTGTGCAGGCGAATGTTTTCGAGAACTGCTTTGTCGATGCCCTGGCTCATTGGGCTGGCCAGTGCTCCCAGGGGAGATCTTCGAGCTTCACATCGGGGATGGGAACCAGGGCCTCGGCCGGGGAGGCGGGTTCGTCGGAGGGGCGGGGGAGCTGCCATTCGGGATGGCTGTCCAGGAGCCGGTCATAGAGCGGCATGAGCCGTCCGCTCACCGCGCTGCCGATGACCGATTCCTGGCAGAGGTGGGTGTGCAGGGGCTCGATGCGCCAGAGGCTTACCGCGAGGACGACCAGGCAGACCATGGTTAGCATGCGGATCGCTCCGGCCAGCATACCGCCCAGGCGCTCGAGCTTGCCTTTGAACGAAAACTGCATGATCAGCCTGAACGCTAGAAAGAGCCCGTACATCACCACCGCCGTCGCAACCACGGCGGCGATGAAGCCAGCCAGGTAGGCGGACAATCCTTCGAGGCGCGAGTTGCCGATAAGCCAGTCGCCCAGGATGGGGGAGTAGCGCCAGCCGACGAACAGCGCCGCGACCACTCCGAGGACCCGGGCCAGCTCGCGGCTGAGCCCCCGGACGAAGCCCTGGATCAGCCCGACCGCCAGCAGGCCGAGAATGACGTAGTCGGCAAGATTGAGCTGGAGGGATTCCTGCATGGGGCCTCAGGTGCGGATCTGGCCTTTGCCGAGCACGATAAATTTGTAGGTGGTCAGCTCTTCTAGCCCCATGGGTCCGCGGGCATGTAGCTTGTCGGTGCTGATGCCGATCTCGGCGCCCATGCCAAACTCCCCACCGTCGGTGAAGCGGGTGGAGGCGTTAACATACACGGTGGAGGCATCGACTTCGGCGCAGAAGGTCTTCGCGGCGGCTTCGTCGTCGGTGACGATCGCGTCGGAATGCCGGGAGCCGTAGTGGTTGATATGGTCGATGGCCTCGTGAACGTCCTTCACCACCCTCACGGCGAGGATGAGGTCGAGATACTCTTCGTACCAGTCGTCCTCGTTGGCCTCGCGGATGCGCGAGTCGAGGGCGCAGGCGAGGCTGTCGCCGCGGATTTCCACGCCCCGGGCGGCGAGCCGTTCGGCCATGCGGGGAATGAATTCGGCGGCGATTTTCTGGTGGACCAGCAGGGTTTCCATCGCGTTGCACACGCCGGGCCGCTGGCACTTGGCGTTCTCGCAGATGTCGAGCGCCATCTCCAGGTTGGCGGCGGTGTCCACGTAGGTATGGCAGACGCCCTTGTAGTGTTTGATGACCGGTACGCGGGCCTGTTCAACCACGGCGCGGATGAGGCCTTCGCCTCCGCGGGGGATGGCGAGATCAACGAGGCCCTCGAGCTGCACCAGCTCGCGCACCGCGTTGCGGTCGGTGGTGGCGACGAGCTGGATGCTGTCGTCGGGCAGGCCCTTCTTCGCCCCGCCCTCCTGCAGGGCATCGGCGATGGCCCGGTTCGAGTGGATCGCTTCGGAACCGCCGCGCAGGATGACCGCGTTGGAGGTCTTGAAGCAGAGCGAGGCGGAGTCGCTGGTGACGTTGGGCCGCGACTCATAGACGATGGCGATCACGCCGATCGGTACGCGCACCTTCTGGATCTCGAGTCCGTTGGGCCGGATCCAGCGGCTGATCACCTCGCCTGTGGGGTCCTTGAGGGCCACGATATCGCGCAGGCCCTTGGCCATCGCTCCAATGCGGGCGTCGGTGAGTTCCAGGCGGTCGAGCATGGCCTTGGAGAGTCCGGCTTTGCGGCCCGCCTCCATGTCCAGCGCGTTGGCTGCCTTGATCGCCTCGGCGCGGGCTTCGAGTTCATCGGCCATCGCTTCGAGGATGGCGTTCGTCTTGCGGGATGTTAGCCGGCCGAGGGCGCGGGCGGCGGCGACGGCGCGCTGGCCCATGGCGAGAATCTCATCGTGAAGGGTCAT
>CBFGVE010000109.1:0-7284 GCA_965651915.1 uncultured bacterium | reverse complement strand
GATCGCCCCGCCACGCGGCCCGGCGGAAGCCGAGGGACGCCAGGTTGCCCAGCCCCATCCGGCGGAAACCCAGCGCCAGGCCCAGCAAGGCAAGCAGCATGGCGCAGCGGGAGAGCACGCGGACGAAGTCGAGATCACGCAAACCTTCCCACGAGGGGTTGGCGCGGCCCATGGCGATAAGCCCATTGAAAACCGGCGGCGCCAAAAGGCAGCCTCCGACCAAGGCAAATACGAACAGGCCAGTCAGCCAGCCCACAGCTCGCAAAGGCGGCCATTCAGACCGTGGAAGGGGTGGAAGTGGGGACAAGGTGCTCGACATGCAGGCGAACCTAGCACAGGCCGCTAATCCGCACCACCGGTTTCCGCTTGGATACTAGGTTGAGCTGGGAGATGGCGGCAATCCATGCACCATACCCCGGGCGCCCCCCCCCTTGTTGTCGCAGAGGCCGATGCTTAGATAGACCGGGGCGAGGAATGTCCAAGGTTTGAAGGCCTTTCTCCTATTTCATGGAGAGAGATGTCTTTGACAAGCGCTGTGGCATCCGTTACGGTGCGCATTCCCGATTTGGAAGGGGAGCCGGTAGCTCAGTCGGTAGAGCATGGGCCTTTTAAGCCTAGGGTCGTGGGTTCGAGCCCCACCCGGCTCACCACCCCTTCGCCCAAGCGGCAGATGGCGATCCCTTCCCCCGCCCTCCCGGACGCGATGCAAGCAGCCAGAAAACTCAGGCAGATTTCCGAAGTGCTTCTTCTGATTGCGGGAAAGACGCTCATCCCCCCCTGCCCCGCCCCGCCGTGCTCGCCCTCGCCCGCGGACTGTCCCGGCTGGCCTTCCGGCTTTCGGCCCGCAGCCGCCGGGTCGCCCTCGCCAACCTCGATCTGGTCTTCGGCGACCGGTATACCCTAAAGGAGAAGGAGCGGCTGGCCCGCCACTCGCTCTATGTGTTTTCGCTGGTTCTGCTGGATCTCTTCTGGTTCTCCATCCGCACCCCCCAGCGCATTGCGCGCTGGGTGGAGGTGGACGAGGCGCTCCGCGACCCGGCTCGCCATACCGGGCCCCACCTCTGCGTGACCGGACACTACGGGAACTGGGAGCTGATGGGCCAGGTCGCGGCCCTGCTGGGCTACCGGCTGGTCAGCGTGGCGGCGCCGATTGGCAGTCCGCTGGTGGACAGCCTGCTCATCGGCCTGCGCCGCAAGACCGGCCAAGTCATTGTGCCCAAGCAGGGGGCGCTCAGACGGCTCATGGCCGAACTCCGGGAGGGTGCGAAGGTGGCGGTCCTGCTCGACCAGAACGTGAAGCCAAGCCAGGGCGGCATTTTTGTCGATTTCTTCGGTCTTCCTGTGCCCGTTTCCGAAGCCGCCTCCCTGCTGGCGGTCCACTACCGCTGCCCGGTGATGTTCCCCTTCTGCGTCCCGCTGCCCGATGGACGCTACCGCATGTTCCTGTTCGACCTACTGCCCATGCCTGAAGGGCAGGCCAAAGACCCCGATGGGCTCCGCGCCCACACCCAGCTTATCACCGGGGTGATGGAGAAGGTGATCCGGGAGCAGCCCGAGCACTGGCTGTGGAGCTACAAGCGTTGGAAGCACATGCCGCCGGGGAGCGACGAAAGCCTATATCCCTTCTATCGCAGGCACCTCAACGAAAAGGACCTGAAGAAGCTGCGCGACTGAACGCCGGGCCGCTACAGCACGGTGCCGGCGGGAATCGTGGTATTCTTGGGGATCACGATGATCCCGTCGCGCACGGTGTAGAGCGGGGTCACGGTCTCGTTTTCCTTGCCGTCGGGAGTGATCACGACGCCGTCGCCGATGCGGGCATTCTTGTCGATGATCGCGTCGCGGATGACGCAGTCCCGGCCGATGCCCAGGGGCACGCCGATAGCGTCGGACTCACCAGGATGCTCGCGGTCGTAGTAGTCGGCCCCCATTAGGATAGCGTTCTCGACGGTCGATCCGGGGCCCACGATGGCGCGGGTTCCGGCGATCGAGTGCGTTACGCTCTTTCCTGAGATGATGCAGCCCTCGGTGACCAGGGCGCGCTCCAGCATGCAGCTATTGACCTTGGAAGGGGGCAGGTAGCGCATGCGGGTGTAGATGGGATTGGCCGCGTCGTAGAAATTGAAAGGCGGGATCTCGTCGGTAAGCGAGAGATTCGCCTCCCAGAAACTGCGGATGGTGCCGATGTCCTTCCAGTAACCCTCGAAGATGTAGCTGAACACCTTGTACTTGTGGATGGCCTCGGGAATGATGTGCTTGCCGAAGTCGCTTTTGGTTTCGTCCTCGAGCAGGTCGCCGAGCACCTTGGTGTTGAACACATAGATGCCCATGCTGGCGAGAAAGCGCTCGTCGGGATACATGGGGGCCCGCAGGGCATCCAGCTTGGGGGTGTTGCCCGGCTTCTCGACAAAGTTGACAATCCGGCTCTGGCCGTCGACTTGCATGATGCCAAGGGCCCCCGCCTCGCCGCGCTCAACCGGCTTGGTGCTGATGGTCACATCGGCACCGCTGGCCAGGTGCTGCTTGACCACCGCGTCGAAATCCATGGTGTAGAGCTGGTCGCCAGAGAGGATGACGATCAGTTCGGGCTTCTCGTCCATGAAGTAGCGGAAGGTCTTGCGCACCGCGTCGGCGGTTCCCTGGAACCAGGCTCCGGAGCCGGGAGTCTGCTGGGCGGCGAGGAGGCGGATGAAGTTCCGGTGGAACTGGTCGAACTGGTAGGAGGACTGGATATGCTGGTGGAGCGAGACGCTGTTGAACTGGGTCAATAGGTAGATCTTGCGGATATGGCCGTGGATGCAATTGCTGATGGGAATATCCACCAGGCGGTACTTGCCGGCGATGGGAACCGCCGGCTTGGCTCGGTCCCGGGTAAGAGGCTGGAGCCGGGAACCTTCGCCACCGCCAAGAATCACACCCACTACGCTCATACTAGTTGCCTCCCGTGACCACTACACCAGAAGAACCCGCGCTGCGGGCATGGAAGTTGGACACCTTGCCCTCGGTCTCGATCCAGGTACCCTGCAGCTTGTACTGGGAGTTGGCATCGGAGATGTTGAAGGTCGAGGTGGTGGTGGTGTTGTTATTGTCGGTCTGGGTCGAGCGTGATGTTGTGTTTGTTGAATTTACTTTAGTCGTCGTAGTCGTGGTCACAGAATTAGTCGGCCCAGTGACGGAAACTTTTTCCGATTCCACGCCCTCACCATTCTCAACATCTGTCGTAGTCGTGTTGTTGTTACCTTGAGTGCGGGTAGAGGTCTGCCCCTGCACGTCGGTCACGGTGATGATATAGAGCACACCGACGAATTCGATGTCCTTAGCCGCGACCTCGTCGCGGCCCTTCCAGTTGATCTGGGACTGCACGATCTGGGCGCCGGCCGGATAGGTCACCTGGCCGGTCTCGGTATCGAGCCTCGGCGACGCCACCACGCCCGGGGATCCCACCGTGCCCTCGTACCGCGAGCCGTTGTTGTCGAGCACTTCCAGGCGGTTGCCCGCCTGGGTGATCACCAAGCGGGTAATGGGACCGCCCGAGGTGTCGGCGACAGCACGTCCACCGGAAAGCTGGCCGAAGTAGACGCCGGTCCAGTTGACCTGGGCCCCCGCGCCGCGGGAGGTGTTGGTGCTGGTGCCGTTGCTGCTCCAATCGCAGCCGACCATGGCAACGGTGGCGACCAGCAGGGCGCACAGGGAAAGCGAACTGAACAATCTCAACTTCATTTCTACTCCTTCATGGGGGCGATTCAGCTATTGGAGGCCCCTTTGTACTTCAAAGGGAACCCTCGGCACAATGCAAAACTCTGGTCGGAACAACCCTCTAATCGCCAGGCTCCGGGGGTGGCAGCCACAGCACCCGGTAGAACCTAACCGCCTCGATGGTCGAATCGGTATAGGTGGTCTGCTGCTCGGTTGCCAGGATGTTGTCCTGCACCACGGTCCAAACACCGCTGTACAGGTTGGGCGAAGACTCCACCCGGTACAGATGGCCAGTTGCCGAGGGCCAGGTGATCGAGGCCGGGCTATTGATGGCCAGTCCGACAATCACCAGGCTCGCCTGCTGCGGCGGCAGCACTACCTCGGGATCGCCCTCGGTCACCGACGCGCCGAAGCCGGTCCCGTTCGCAACCAGGAGGTAGTTGCCGAAGGGCAGCAGACCGAACTGGAAGTTGCCCTCCTCGTCGGTGATGGTTTCCCCGAGAATCTGGTTATAGAAATTCTCGCCCTGGAGGTAGACCACGCCGTTGGTCAGATTCTCGAAGGTCCCGGCCAGGGTGCCGCCCTGGACGATGGCCACGTCGTCGATGTACCATCCGCCCGCCACCGCCTGGCTATCCGTAGTCAGAGTGAACCGGAGGAGCAGGTTGGTCTGGTTGGCCAGGACATCGAGCGGGGCAATGACCTTGCGCCACGTGCCTGTGGTGTTGTGGAAGCTGTTCCGAGGAGGCACTACCGGGATCGTAGGGCGATCCAGCCCAGATACCCGGTTGTTAATGTCCGCAGGAGTGCTCGGGCGGACCACATCTACCTTGACCGTGTCGTTGGTGTCGGCCAGATGCACCCACTCCCTAAAGACCAGGAAGTAGCTGGATTCGCCAGGGCTGGTCGACTTGACGTTGGGAACCTCCAGGTCGAACATCGGCGAGAACAGCTCCATGCGGGCGTCGTTGGCATAGGTTCCGGTCAGATCGGTCCCCCAGGCCCATCGGCCGCTGTAGGCGGTCGGCGGAACCACGGCAGGATCCGCAGTGGGAATGGGCCGACCTAAAGCCCATTCATCGCGGTCATCGAACGGGTCGCCTTGGCCATGCCGGTGGTACCACCTATCAAGCTGCTCGGGTAACACCGCATAGATGTCCCGATGCAGAGGAAGCCCCATCACCCCAGCATAAACAGGATCCGAATCGTTCAACGCTTCGAACTCGGCCATTAGGGCAACACCAGCCGGAGGAGGGAATGGCTGAGGTGAACCGATTGCCCGGAGGAAGGAATAGGTCAGGGACTCCAGGTCATACTCAGAGGGTCCAAGAAGGCCATAGGGACGAATGAGCTTGTTTATGCGAGGATCGCGCCCCGCCTCGGGACCACCAAGGATGTGCTCATGCCCATCGCCCACCCAGTCGCCATCGGTATCTTCTGCCGTGGGCAGTACACCCTTGCGACCCCCAAACAACAGACCAATGCCGCTAGCGCATGGATTGGCCGGAATGCGGAGGTCGTATACCTTAGTGAAGTTCTGCGCCCAAGTCATCGATCCAAAGGCCCGCGGCGAAGGCGATACGGCATCTTTTTGCCCAGTCGGAATGTGCAGGGTCCATTTATGGGTCGTGGGATTCAGCACCCAGGTGTCGTCGAAGTAGGTGCTTCCGTCGGTTCCGCCGAAGAGGATGATGCGGTTGGGGTTCGCCGCGCAGTAGCTGTCGAGGCCACGCCGGTAGTCCACGCCACCTAGATTCACCATCATGGCGCCTCCACGGGGCCGCGGACGCTCCACATCCTGGAATACGGTGACCTCGGTCCACTGGCCTCCCGCGTAGTACCACAGGTCGCCAAGCGGGCGGTGGGAAGCATCGAAGCCGCCGTACATGTACACCCTGCCGCTGGCCTCGTTGAAGACCATGTTGTGCCCCCAGCGCGCCGCAGGCGAATTGCCCGGCGACATCTGCTGCCAGACGACCCCCAATGGGGTGAAGCCCATTCCGTACTGAACGGTGCCCTCCCACGTCTGGGCTTGGACGAGGTTGCCATTCAGGCCCCCGAACAGCACGACCCGGCCGCGCAGGTGATCGAATACGATACCCGCAGATTTGACGACTGGCGAAGGAATCGTGAGGTCGCCAGCCACGCTGGCAAGTCCCTGGGCGGTTCGCCACTGCGGCTTGTAGGTAATCCTGAGGCGAATATTGTCCTGGTTGATTCGAGCCAGGCTCCCGCTCAGGTTCGGGTCCGTGATAATGAACCCAAGCCGATTGATGCTGTTGGCGTGGCGGCCAGGGGTGGTAAACCCGTTTGCATTGACCGCCTCGAAAACAATGTCGGTCACATCGATGGAGATATCTTCGCCAGCGGGTCCGGCAGGAACCTGGGTCAGGAGCACCGAGCTATTGAAGCCCCATCCCTTTGTGGTATATCGATCACTTGGCCGATTGGGCCGTGCCTCGTTGTTTCGGAAGTAGTCCATATCTTCGGTGCGATCAAACTCGGTGAAGATCTCGACATCGAACGCTGAGCCAATTGCCTGAGTTGGACGGATCACCAGCTCCGCCTGCAGCAGCTCGTTGCACGCCGCAGCCAATGCCTGCAAACCGACAAACACAACGCCATTGGTACCTAGGTAGGTGTACTCGTCGCTTGTCGTAACCGTTCCATCGACGGTAGGCTGAGGGGTGACGACGAGCGGCCCACCGAAGACGCGATGCGCCAGATTGACCGAATCACCAAGTGCGTCGATCAGTACATTGGTGGTGATCGAGGTGCCACCACCCGCGCCGCTATCGGTCACGGTCCGGACTCGCAAATATTCGGTCGCGTTCTGGGGCGATGTCGTCGACTCGACAATAGTTGGGTCTTCCGTCGACTTGTAGAATCCGTTGATCGGCGCACTCCACTGGTTCTGCTCGTCCCAACCCTGTAGCAGTACCGACCATTCGAATGATCGGCTGTCAGAGTAGGGCCGGTTGATCGGCTCGAGGAAGCCCTGGGCAGGACACTCATAGGGAACGTTCTCACAGGGACAGCCGCCCTTGGTATTGCGATAGCCAAACTGGTGGATCACACTCATTTCACTCAATCCGTCACTAAAGCCCATACCCGACATGGTAATAGGGCTTTGAATCCACCGGGCTTCGGCCACCGAATACTCCCAGATGTCCTGATTGCGGGTGACCCCATCGCGACCGCCAAACAGAACGAGCTTGCGGTTATCCATCAATAGAGGACCACCTGTCCGCTCATTCTTCGTCTCGTATACCGGCACATAGGAGAGGGCTGCGCCCCAGCGAGGCAGCGGCGTTTCCAGCGGGTCCGTGTTGATCCGAGTCCAGACCGGACCGTTAATATCGGTGTCCCACGCCACCCCCCAAAGCTCGTTGTCGGCCATATCGAAATGGTTCGTCGCCACCATGTCCTCCGGCACAATCCGCACCTCGGTCTCCACCTCGCCAAGCGTTTCAGGCACCGCCGAACCATCCATGAGGCCATCGCCATCGCTATCCTGGATCAAGGGGTTGGTGCGGAAGGCGCGGTCTTCCTCGCCGTCTTTCAGCCCATCCTTGTCGGTATCGGGGT
>CBFGVE010000108.1:0-7288 GCA_965651915.1 uncultured bacterium | reverse complement strand
TACTCCGCGCCTTGTCTCTCGGTTTGTGTTTCACTTTGTTACGCCTAGGCCAGGCTGGTGCCGGCGAGCCCGCCCGCCCGAACGTTATTCTGGTCATGGCCGACGACCTGGGCTGGGGGGACGTCTCGTTCACCAGCGCATACCGGGGCTGGACCAACAGCAACCCCATCCCCACGCCGAACCTCGACCAGCTCGCGGCTGCTGGTATCCAGTTCAACCGATTCTACTCGGGGGGCAGCGTCTGCTCCCCCACCCGGGGGAGCTGTCTGACCGGGCGCAACCCGCTGCGCCTCGGCATTCCCGACGCGAATGCAGGCCGCATCGAGCTCGACGAAACCCTGCTCTCGGAGGTGCTGGGGGCCGAGGGCTACCGCACCGGGCATTTCGGGAAGTGGCATCTCGGCACGATGACCACGCTGTTCCGCGAGTCGAACCGCGGCGCCAATGGAAACTGGGCCGAGTACTCGCCGCCCTGGCAGCACGGTTACGACTATGTGTTCGCCACCGAGGCCAAGGTGCCCACCTACCATCCGATGCGGAAGACGGTCAATGGATCCCCGCTGCCCGCAAGCTTCGGCGACACGAATTTCTATAACACCAGCTACTGGATGGTGCCCACCAACCCGGTATCCGAGTGGCTGACCGTGCCGCAGGGCACCCGCGTCCCGGTGACTGCCAACATGGAGGGCGACGATTCCTGCGTCATGATGGACCGGGTGATTCCCTTCATCCAGTCAGCGGTATCCTCCAACCAGCCCTTTTTCGCAGTGGTCTGGTTCCACACCCCTCACTCCCCGCTGGTCGATTCCAACGAGGTGGCGGCGGTAGATTCGGACCCGGCGCTGCGGACCTCAGTCATCGGGCTTGACCATCAGATGGGTCGCCTGCGCGATGAGTTGGCGGCGCTGGGCGTGCTAGACGATACGATGCTGTGGTTCTGCTCCGACAATGGCCCCGAGAACGGCGTGGGTTCCGCCGGCCCGTTCCGCGCCCGCAAGCGGTCGCTCTACGAGGGCGGGGTCCGCGTGCCCGCCTTTCTCCACTGGCCCGCGAAGGTGCCGACCGGGCGCACCTCGGAGTTCGCGGCGGTCACCAGCGACTACTATCCCACCATCCTCGACTATCTCGGGGTGACCGTGGAGGGCCAGAAGGTGCTCGACGGCATCTCCCTGCGCGGCATGATCGAATCCAACGAGACCGTCCGCCCCAAGGCGATCGGATTCGAGTACAACAACCGGCGCTCCTGGGTCACCCACCAGTACAAGCTCGTGACCGATAACATCACTACGCTGCCCTATGAACTGTATGACCTGCTCGCCGATCCCTTCGAACAAACCAACCGGGTCAGCTCGCTCCCCGCCGTACGCGACGCAATGCTGGACGAGCTGACCGCATGGCGGGCCGAGGTCGCCGCCGATGCCTCGACTCCTTCCGAACCGAATCCCGACACCGACGGCGACGGCATGCCGGACGCCGCTGAGACCGCGACGGGCATCTACCGGGGTTCTGCCAACACCGGGACCCACCCGTTCGACCCCGACACCGATGGCGACGGCTGGGATGAGGGATTGGAGATCGCTTTAGGAACGGACCCGAATAACCCAAACTTTTATCCCCTGCCTGGCAACGTCGTCGAGCACCGCCTGCCCATGCAGGCCTATGTCGTGGTGGGACGTGACGGCACGGCCACCGACCCGCAGACGGCCACCGCCTCGCTCGCCCTTACCGGCATCGCCACCAACGACCTGTTCATTCGCCAGCGCGTTGAGTTGAACGGGATGCCCGAGCGCCGGGCCCGCCTGTTTCTCGCGTTCGACCTCGCGGATGTTGCCGGCGGGCCCATTCTGGATGCACGCCTGGAGCTGCATCAGTTCGACCGGGTGAACTCCCTCACCAACTCCTCGCCGATCGAGCTAGGCCGGGTGCTCGGCGGCTGGGATCTCTCGGGAACCAATTTTCCGCTCTTCACTGCGGCGGTGGATGCATCGCGTGTCATCGGAACCAACAGCCAGTTCGGGCTGCCTCAACGCAGCTCCGGGGTCTACACCGCCCAGGTTGCCGGTGTGGTCCGGGATTGGGTGCTAGGCCTGGTTCCCAACAACGGGTTCCGCCTTTCGCTCACCGATGAGGTCGCCACCGGCGTGGGCTTTTCAAAAACCGACAACCCGGGGACCCCGGAGATCGACGAGAGTCCAGCCCTGGTGGTGGCGAGCTACGTGCGCGATTTGGACGGAGATGGCGCCAGCGACGCATGGGAATGGTATCGCTTCAACGAAGAGGTCTTCATTCCTCCCGACCGCGATAGCGACGACGACGGCGTGCCCGACATTTTGGAGGAGTCAACCGCGACCGACCCCAACGACGGGGATTCCTATCTGGGCCTACATTCGGTGCAGTCTGAAGGTGGCAGCCTCCGCTTAACGTTCTCCAGCGAGTACGCCCGGCGCTACACCCTCTTTTCCAGTACGAATCTGCTGGAGGGGTGGGTGGAGGTCCAGACGGATGTCGAGCCCGAGCCGCCGCTAAACGAGCT
Organism: uncultured bacterium; assembly: GCA_965651915.1. Classification (GTDB taxonomy): domain Bacteria; phylum Verrucomicrobiota; class Kiritimatiellia; order CBFGVE01; family CBFGVE01; genus CBFGVE01. The sequence continues at coordinate 4,755 of CBFGVE010000108.1, read as the reverse complement.
GGTGGTGCCCGCCACCAACGACCTGCGGTTCCTGCGCATCCAGGCCAACCCGGCGGACTAGCTCGCGCCGGGCGCCGCGGCCGGTCGGTGTGCTCCGGCAGGTGCATGGCCCGCCACCCCCACCCGTTTATTTTTTTGGTTTGCTGGGGCCGGTTTCTGAATCGTCGTGCCCTCCGAGCAAGCTCGAAGGGCGTGGGGAGTGGATGGTCTGTATCAATCGCTCCTCCGGCTTGCCCGGGGGAGAGGAGTGATTCTGACTACGGAACACGCACCATATTAATCTCTTTGGGCGGGGACGGAGAGGCGCCGTTACAACCTGGGAAGGATCGTGTAGGGCCGCTCTGCATGTCACGCCGTATCGAAGAGAAGGCGGACGAGCGGCACGCGTCTCACCCCTCCTACGCCCTGCGGGCTTCGGCGGGCGCAGAGAGACGCCTCTACAACACTAGACCTCGCTTGGCGCGTGTCCTTTGAAGGCCCGGTAGACGGTGGCGAAGTACTGGGAGGACTGGAAGCCGCAGGCGTAGGCCACGTCGGTGACGCTGTGGCCGCCTGCGTGCAGCATCTTGGCCGCGCGCTCGACGCGCTGCCGGTTGAGGTAGGCGATCGGGGTGTCGCCGGTCAGCTCTTTCACCCAGCGGCTGAAGTGGGTGCGCCCGAGCCCGCAGCTTTTCGCCATGCGCTCCAGCGTCCAGATTTCCTCGCAGTATTCAGTCAGCTTTCCGAGAAAGTCCTGGGTGCGGGCCCGCGCCCCCGGTCCGGTGGGCGTGGGAGTGGCGTGGATCTGGTCCTGGATTTCGGCGAGGACGGCCAGCAGCAGGCCCCGGGACGCGAGGGTTAGCCGATGACCCGACCGCTCCAGGCTGGCCACCGCGCGCGGCAGGAGCTGGCAGAGCAGCGGTGAGGCCTTGACCACCGGATGCTCGAGCGCGAGCAGGTCGGAAACTAGGCTCCGGGCCTCGGATGGCTGCAGGCCCAGGGCGGGGTCCAGCGCGACATGGCGGGGAGACTTCCGCCCCCGCGTGGGAATCGTAACCCACAGCAGCTCGGTCGGCGGCACATGGTCCCCGAGCGCCCCGTGCCGCTGCCAGGGCCAGCTAAACGATAGATGGCGCGGCTCCACGTGCACCGGCGTGCCCGCGTAGTCCCAGGTCACTGCTCCGTTGAGGACCAGCACCAGCTCCAGGCCGGGATTACGGTGCGTGCCCAGATGGCGTCCCCGGCGGAGCGGGGTCCAGTGGCCACAGGGGTAGGAAGGCGCTGGCATGTTCAAAAAATACCACAATCTATTCCTGAACGACAAGAAGTGGCTAATAGATAACACTGTTCAATCGTGCGCCGCGCTAGGTTGCGGGCACCCAGCAAAACGGCTAACCCAAGGATCTGTTCCAATGAAAACCGTCGCAATCGTGGGCTGCGGAAAGTTTGTCGAAGGCAAGGAAGGGTGGGCCATCGGCCACGCCCACGCGAAAGGCTATCTGGACTGCGGCCATCCGGTGAAGCTGCTCGGGGTCGATCTGTCCCCGGACAACCTGAAGGCCTTCGGCGATGCCTTCGGGTTGCCCGGCGATCAGCTTTTCGCATCCACCGAGGCGCTCTACGCCGCCTGCACCCCCGACTGCGTCAGCATCTGCACCTGGCCAGCCCTGCACTATCCCATGGTGGTCGAGGCCTTGGACCGCGGCGTGAAGGGGATCGCCTGCGAGAAGCCCTTCACCCTCGATGTGGGAGAGCAGCGCGACCTCGAACAGCGGGTGAAGGAGAAGGGCGCCGTGCTCGTCGTCGCCCACCAGCGCCGACTGGAGGCCGGCTTCAGAATGCTCAAGCAGGTCGCGCTGAGCGGGGCCCTCGGCGACCAGCTCTTCGCCCGCGGCTACGTAGGCGATGGCTGGGACATCCTCTCCTGGACCACCCACTGGTTCGACATGGCCAATTTCCTCTTCGACGGATCCCCCGAGTGGCTACTCGCCGGCATGGACATCGGGACCGCCCGCCGATACGGGCATGCGGTCGAGGATGCCTCGGTCGTCTATGCCCAGTACAGTGGCGGCCGCAGCGCGAGCTTTCTCACCGGTCCCAACACCCTCGGGGGATTCAGCTTCGAGGTGCAGGGGTCCCGGGGGCTTGCCCGCGTGGGCGACGGGGTGATCGAGTCCGTCACCTTCGATGGCCAGGTCGCCCGCACCCCGTTTGACCGCAGCACCCGCGGTGGCTTCGCGGCCCTGCTTAAGGAGTTGCTCGACGCCCTAGCGGGCGGACCCGAGCCGATGTGCTCCATCGGCCGCAGCGCGGTTGCGACCGAGATGGCCTACGCCGCGCAGGAATCGGCCCGCACCGGGCGTAGGGTGGCCTTGCCTTTTGACCGATTCTACGCGCCCCTCGAAGTCGCCCGGCATCCAGTGCGCTCCGGGCTCTGCGGAAAGCGTCTCCTGCTCTATGCCGACAGCCACTTCGGATCGGGTGGACGCGAGGGGATTGCCGAGGCCTTCGGTGACATTACCGGACAGCAGGTGAAGGCCATCGATGCCGAAACCGCTGGGCTGTCCGCTGCCGACGCCGAGGGCATGGATGCGATCGTGATCTACCACACCCAGAAGGAGGCCTCGGACGCGACCCGTGCGCTGCTATCCGATTGGGTCGCGTCGGGCAAGCCGCTGCTCATCCTGCACGCGGGCTTGGGCGCCTGGCCCGAGTGGGAGGAGTACACTCGTTGGTGCGGACACGTTTGGGAGTGGGGCGTGTCGGTCCATCCCCACGAGCCCGCCGTGCTCAAGGTGGCCGACGGCGATCCGCTCGCTTTTGGCTGGAGCGAGGCTTGGCTGCCCAAGGACGAAGTCTTCGTGAAGCTCAAGAAAACCGCCCCGGTGGTGGAGGGCCTAAGCGCCGCCATTTCCATCGGCACCTTCCCCGCCGCTTGGCGCAGCCAGGTCCACCCCCACGTAGGTGTGTGGATGCCCGGACACCGCCGCGATAGCTGGCAGGTTCCCGCCATGCGCGAAGGCGCGGCCCGGGTATTGCTGGATTTGATGGGCTGAGGGCGGGTGTTCGTAGTGCGGCCGTCAGGCCGTATCCCGGGGCGGGGATAGCGCCTCACGGTGCCCCTACGAACCCGCCCCCACGCATCCCCGGGCTTTTAGGGCCGTTCCGTGAGCGGCATGCGTCTCGCGGAGACGCCTCTGCAACACGGTACAGACAAAGTAGCCGCCCTTTCCCCATTCTCAAAGCGCAGTGGCCGACAGCATCTGCTGAAGGCGCTGGTCGGTGTCTTCGCTTTCGAGCCGGGGGAAGCGTTTGCCGGGCATGATGAATTCGCCGTTCCGGGTGAGCATGATGCGCCCTTCCTTGGCCTCGATTTTGGCGATGCCTGCCCGGGCCGCGCGCAGCTTGATGCGCGAGAGCAGGAGGAGCCGGGAGGCCATAGTCGGCAGCGCTCCGAAGCGGTCGGCCAGTTCGGCTTCGAGCGAGTCCAGATCGCTTTCGCTCTGGAGTCCGGCGAGCCGGCGGTAGAGCCCGAGCCGCAGGTTTTCGTCCTCGATGTAGTCGATGGGGATGATGGCGCTGCAGGCGGGATCGGCATCGGTGGGGGAGAGGTTGATGAAGTCGAGCTTGAGCTCGACCTCGATCAGGTCGGGTACCGCCTCGCCCTTCATCTGGGCCACGGTGCGCTGGAGAAACTGGCAGTAGAGGTCGAAGCCGACAGCGGCAATGTGCCCGCTCTGCTCGCGGCCGAGGATGTTGCCCGCCCCGCGAATTTCCAAATCCTGGAGCGCGATCTTGAATCCGGCTCCAAGGCTTGAATACTTCTGAAGGGCGGTGATGCGCTTGCGGGCGTCGCCGTAGAAGGCCCCGTCGGGGGGAGTGAAAAGATAGGCGTAGGCCTTGTGCTTGTAGCGGCCCACCCGGCCGCGGAGCTGGTAGAGGTCGGACACGCCGAAACGGTCGGCCCGCTCGATGAGGATGGTGTTCACATTGGGGATGTCCACCCCGCTCTCGATGATCGTGGTGCAGAGCAGCACATCGAACTCGGCATTCACGAAGCGCCCCACAATCTCTTCGAGCTGATGCGGCGGCATCTGTCCGTGCGCGGCTTCGATTCGGGCCTCGGGTACCAGCTCGCGCAGGCGGCGAAGGACCAGGTGGATGGTCTGCACCCGGTTGTGCAGGTAGAACACCTGGCCCTCGCGGTTCAGCTCGCGCAGGATCGCGTGCCGGATGACTTCGTCCTTGGGTTCGGAGACGATGGTCTCGATGGGCTGCCGCTGTTTGGGCGGGGTCTGTATGGTGCTCATGTCCCGAGCCCCGGTGAGGCCGAGATAGAGGGTGCGGGGAATGGGGGTGGCCGACATGGTGAGCACATCGACCAACTTGCGAAGCAGCTTGAGGTGTTCCTTGTGCTTTACGCCGAAGCGCTGCTCCTCGTCGATAATTACCAGGCCGAGATCCTTGAACTGCACGTCGGCCTGCACCAGCCGGTGGGTGCCGATCACGATATCCACTGCACCCGACTTCAAGCCCTCGACGACCTCGTCCATCTCGCCGCGGGTGCGGAAGCGGCTGAGCATCTCGATGCGTACCGGGAAGGCGGCCATGCGCTCGCGGAAGGCGCTGCAGTGCTGCTGGGCGAGGATGGTCGTGGGGACCAGCACGGCGACCTGCTTGCCGGCCATGACCGCCTTGAACGCGGCGCGCATCGCGACCTCGGTCTTGCCGTAGCCCACGTCGCCGCAGAGCAGCCGGTCCATGGGCCGCGGACTG
>CBFGVE010000107.1:0-7386 GCA_965651915.1 uncultured bacterium | reverse complement strand
AGCCAACTACTATGCCAGCCCCAGGGCGATGGCTTCGGGCGTTCCCCGGCGGGATATGATGGGGCGCAGCCAGCGGCGCCGGCGCATCATCCAATGCGGGCGGGGAAAAGTCTTGGCTTGCGGGGTGGCTGGCTCCGTATCGTCCATGGCTCAGGCAGGTCGCAGGGTGAAACGAAAGAAGCCATGATGTATCGCAAACCCTTGCGGCGCTGTCCACGGTATTTAGCGGGGAGACCGGCCTTTCCTGCGGCGACAGGGGAGGACGCGCGTACGGATGGAAGAGTTCAAGGTGGAAGAAGGGGCCGCGAGCTGCGGATCAACGCTATCGGACGGGGAGGGGTGGCGGGAGCGACGGGACTCGAACCCGCAACATCCAGATCGACAGTCTGGCACTCTAACCATTGAGCTACGCCCCCGCGAGAATCACTTCTCCCCGTCCGAAAGCGGAAAGGCCCGGTGAGGCCCGGATCGTCCGTGCCGATGGCACCGGAACTCCGCGAACGAAGACCGCAAAGATATTCATCCCGCGCAGGCGTTCAAGCAGAAAATGCAAAAAAGTGCTCCGGACCGCGCCATATCCCAGCGCGGGCTGTTTTTCCTTGCCTTTGGCGGGACGTGTGGGACGATAATCGGGCCGACCTGAACTATGCGCCCCCGCGCTTCGCCAAGGAGTTCGCCATGTCGCTCTTCAAGCCCAAGCACCCCGTGGAGGAGGAAGTAGCCCGACTTTTCGGCCACGCCATGCCGCGGGCCCTGGAGTTTCTAACCCGCGACAATCAGCGGGCGCCGCGGCCAGTCCGGCTTCCCGAGGCCCAGATCGCGGAAATCGGCGCGGGCATGCTCATGTTCTTCCTTGCCGCCCACCTTCCCGATCCCGAGAAGGACAAGCACAGCACCGAGCTGATGCAGCGGGCGTTCATCCAGGCCCAGACCGAGCTGAAACGCTGGCGCGCCTCGCCCGAGCGCGCCCATGGATGGTGGAAGGCCTTTACCGACGCGCTCATCTTCAGGCCCACCGACGACCGCCTCGGCCTCGCCTGCACCCTCGTCTGGGAAAAAATCTTCGAGGGCAAGCCCTACCGGGAACCGAATCCCCTCCACTCCTTCGGCTACATCCTCCAGATGGAAACTGCCGAGGTGAAGAAATGCAAGCTGGTCTAGCGCCCTGCCCACCCTCTCCCGCTAGCCGGTTTGCCCTTGCATTTTTCCAGCCACAAACTAGACTCGGGACTCGTGAGTAAACAAGTACACCCCCGCCGTTCGTTTGACCCCAGCCGCGTGCCTCCCGTTGACCAGGTGGGCATCGAGGAGCGGGCAGCCCGGTTCCAGACCCGCAGCATCAAGAACGAGTCCAAGCTTGCGGCGCTGAAAACCATCATCAGTATGATGGACCTCACCACGCTAGAAGGCGCGGACACCCCGGGCAAGGTTCGCCAGCTCTGCCAGAAGGCAGTGCATCTCCACGACCAGCTTCCCGGTCTTCCCCACGTCGCCGCCGTCTGCGTCTACCCCACCCTGGTGAGGGTCGCCAAGCAGGCCCTCGGCGATTCCGGCGTCAAAGTCGCCTCGGTCGCCACCGCCTTCCCCAGCGGCCTCGCGGACCTCAAGCTGCGCCTCGAAGACACCCGCTACGCGGTGGAGGAGGGGGCCGACGAGATCGACATGGTGATCTCGCGCGGGCGCTTCCTCGCCGGCGAGTACGCCTGGGTCTTCGACGAGATCGCCGCCGTCAAGGAGGCCTGCGGCAAAGCCCACCTCAAGGTCATCCTTGAGACCGGCGAGCTGAGCACCTACGACAACGTGCGCATCGCTTCCGAGCTGGCGATGGAGGCCGGGGCCGACTTCATCAAGACCTCCACCGGCAAGGTGCAGCCGGCCGCGACGATCCCGGTGACCCTCGTCATGCTCCAGGCGATCCGCGACTACCACCACCGCACCGGACGCATGGTGGGCATGAAACCCGCCGGCGGCATCGCCACCTCCAAACTCGCCATCCACTACCTGGTCATGCTCCGCGAAACCCTCGGCCAGGCCTGGATGTCCCCCGACTGGTTCCGCTTCGGCGCCAGCAAGCTCGCCAACGACGTGCTGATGCAGGTCATGAAGCAGACCACCGGCCGCTACCAGTCCCTAGACTACTTCTCAATGGATTGACCTCCCAAAAAATCTTTGTCGCTAACTTTGTCGATCCCATCCCCTCTTAATCCGCCCGCCCTACCACCCCCAGCGGCCACGCCATGAACAACGAATCAAAACTCAGCTTCGCCACCGACTGGACCTACGCGCCCGCCCCCGAGAGCCGCGCCGCCATCTCGCTGAAGAAGCGCTACGACCTGTTCATCGGCGGCCAGTTCGTGAAGCCCTCGGGAGGCAAGTACTTTCCCAGCATCAACCCCGCCAGCGAGGAAACCCTCGCCGAGGTCGCCGAGGCCTCGCCCAAGGATGTGGACCGAGCGGTCAAGGCCGCGCGCAAGGCCTACGAAGACGTCTGGTCGAAGATGAAGCCCGCCGAGCGCGGCAAGTACATATTCCGTATCGCCCGCCTCATCCAGGAGCGCGCCCGCGAGCTGGCGATCATCGAATCGCTCGACGGCGGAAAGCCCATACGCGAATCGCGCGACGTCGATATCCCCCTCGTCGCCGGGCACTTCTTCTACTATGCCGGCTGGGCCGACAAGCTCGACTACGCCTTCCCCAACCGCCGCCCCAAGCCGCTCGGCGTCGCCGGCCAGGTCATCCCCTGGAACTTCCCCCTCCTGATGGCCGCATGGAAGATCGCCCCGGCCCTGGCCGCCGGCAATACCGTGGTGCTCAAGCCCGCCGAGTCCACCTCCCTCACCGCCCTCGTGCTCGCCGAGATCATCCAGCAGGCCGACCTGCCCCCTGGCGTCGTGAACATCGTCACCGGCGCCGGCACCACAGGCTCCGCCCTGGTCGGCCACCCCGACATCAACAAAGTCGCCTTCACCGGCTCCACCCCCGTCGGCAAGGCCATCCAGCGCGCCCTCGCCGGCACCGGCAAGCGGTACACGCTCGAACTGGGCGGCAAGGCCGCCAATATCGTTTTTGCCGACGCCGCCATCGACCAGGCGGTCGAGGGCATCGTCAACGGCATCTTCTTCAACCAGGGCCACGTCTGCTGCGCCGGCTCGCGCCTGCTGGTGCAGGAATCCATTGCCGACGAACTCCTCCGCAAGCTCAAGGACCGCATGGAGACCTTGATCGTTGGCGACCCGCTCGACAAGAACACCGACATCGGCGCCATTAACTCCAAAGCCCAGTGGGAGCGGGTGGAAGGCTACCTCAAGCTCGGCCAGGCCGAGGGCGTCGAGATGTACCAGTCGTCCTGCCCCGTCCCCAAGAAGGGCTACTGGTGCCGCCCCACCCTCTTCCTGAATGCCTCCCAGTCCAACCGCGTTGTGCAGGAGGAGATCTTCGGACCCGTCCTCACGGTGCAGACCTTCCGTACCGTGGCCGAGGCTATCGAAAAAGCCAACAACACGCCCTACGGCCTCTCCGGCGGCGTGTGGACCGATAAGGGCGCCAAGGTTTTCAAGGTCACCTCGAAGCTCCGGGCCGGCGTCGTATGGGCGAACACCTTCAACAAGTTCGACCCCACCTCTCCCTTCGGCGGCTACAAGGAAAGCGGCCTGGGCCGCGAAGGCGGCCTCCACGGCCTCCTCCCCTACCTCTCTCTAACGTAAAACCCACAGCCAACAATCTTTGTCGGAATATTCGTTCCAATCATCATCCCGATCTTCGTCGAACCCCACCGTACCGACCTGGAGAAGCCCCCATGCCTTCCGCCACAAAACCATCCAGGAAACCGACCACGCCAACCCCCGCCCGCGTCCGCACGGCCGTGCCCCGGACCCACAAGCTCTACATCGGCGGCAAGTTTCCCCGCACCGAGTCCGGCCACACCTATCCCCTCGCCAGGGCCGACGGCCAGTTGCTGGCCCATATGTGCCGGGCCTCTCGCAAGGACGCCCGCGAGGCGGTCGTCGCCGCCCGCGCCGCGTTCCCCGCATGGGCCGGTGCCAGCGCCTACCTGCGCGGACAGATCCTCTACCGCCTCGCCGAGATGATCGAGGGCCGCCGCGAGCAGTTCGTCGGCGAGCACGAGTCCGGCGGCTTCACTCGCGCGAAGGCCGTCGCCGAGGTGGACGCGGCCATCGACCGCCTCGTCCACTACGCCGGCTGGTCGGACAAGTACCAGCAGCTCTTCAGCAGCGTGAACCCGGTCAGCTCCTCGCACTTCAACTTCACCCTGCTCGAACCCACCGGCGTGGTCGCGGTGGTCGCGCCCGAGGAGAGCCCGCTGCTCGGACTTCTCTCCGTGCTCATCCCGGTGATCGTCGGCGGCAACGCCGCCGTGGTCATCGCCTCGCACGGCCGGGCGCTATCGGCGGTGACCCTGGCCGAGGCCCTGCACACCTCCGACCTGCCCGGCGGGGTAGTCAACCTGCTCACCGGAAACCGCAACGAGCTCATCAAGCCCCTCGCCTCGCACCTCGACGTCAACGCCATCGTGTACGGCGGGGACGACGCCGGGGAATGGAAGGAGATCGAGCTGGAATCCGCCGTCAACGTCAAGCGGGCGATCCGGCGGACCTTCGACGACCTCCACAGCGAAGGTGCCCAGAGCCCGTACCTGATCGCCGAGACCCAGGAACAGAAGACCACCTGGCACCCCATCGGAATTTGACCTCCCCAATTCGCGCGGAATGCGGGTGACGGGAAGCGAGGAAGCAGCGAAGCGAATTGGGAAGGACACATTCCGATCATGCCGCGAATACGCTGCGGGGCTTTTGAGGGATTTGTAGCCTAAAGTCGGGTCAGGCGGCTGTTGAACGCGTCCGGTCCCCTACGCCCATCAGCAACGCAGGGACTGAAATATCCTCGTCCAGTTCATCCCAATGCAGCCCAGTTCCGCCTCCGCTAATAACGAACTTCTCGCGCTGTGCGGGCGTTGCGCGCAGGAGACGGGGAAAGTAGGCGAGAGGAACGCCCAGCTTGCGGCCATCCGCCAGATCGATCCACAGGGTATCGGCGTCGAAATGAACCTGCTTAGCCGATGCTTCCGCCAGTAAAGTGCTCATTCCAAAACCTCGCGATAGTTTGCTTGTTTTCGATAGCCACATCAAGAAGCTCTCGCAGCTCCCGGGACTGCATGCCGTGGGCTTCCGCCACAGCGGGCAGAGGCTCGAGCCAGAACTTCGCCACGGCGTCTCCCTTGCGCACATGAATATGCAGGGGCTCCCGGGGTTCTCCTTCGTTCGAGTAGAAGAAAAACCGGTACCCCCTATAGCGGAAGACGACTGGCATTCCGATACTCTACCCCCCTAACTCTTTTCTGTCTACCCCCCCTACACCGACGTCAACGCGGTGGTGTGTGGCGGCGGCGACGGGCCCGAATGGAAAGGGTTCGAGCTGGAATCCGCCGTCAACGTCAAGCGCGCGATCCGGCGGACCTTCGCCGACCTCCACAGCGAGGATGCTCAGAGCCCGTACCTGATCGCCGAGACCCAGGAACAGAAGACCACCTGGCACCCTATCGGAATTTGACCTCCCCAATTCGCGCGGAATGCGGGTGACGGGAAGCGAGGAAGCAGCGAAGCGAATTGGGAAGGACACATTCCGATCATGCCGCGAATACGCGGGCCATGCGGCTGGCGGTCTTGATATCGCCGCGCCGCAGCGCCTCGCGCACCTCGTCGATCCGATAGGCATCCTCCAGGCGGAGATACGGCGACCATCCCGTGTCCGAGTCAATCAACTCGACCTCCACCTCCGCCAGCATTCTCGGGATACGATTCACCACTGCTGTGCGATTCACATGCCCTTTGAACTGTTCTACGGGGGTGAATCGATACCGCACGTGGACGGCGGGCACGACCTTTCTATTAGGTTATGGCTTTATGAACGCAGCCCATCTCGGCTATCCTTCTGCTCATGACAACGATACGGAAAAAATGGACCCGCGACGAGCTGCTGGTTGCGATCAACCTCTACCACAAGCTCCCCTTCGGCCAGCTTCACTCAAAAAACCCAGCCATCATGGCCCTGGCCGAGAAGCTCGGACGCGGCGCGAATAGCGTCGCCATGAAGCTTGGCAATCTCGCCTCGCTTGATCCCTCCCTCCAGGTGCGCGGCATCAGGGGGCTACAAGGAGCGAGCGCGCTGGACCGGACCGTCTGGGCCGAGTTTCACGAAGCCCCTGCCGAGGCCGTTTCCGCCAGCGAGGAAGCTCTGCGCACCCTCTTCGAGGCCGATGCCAACCACGAGGTGGAGGTGATACCAAAAGAAGGTATTCGCCTTCTCCGCATGCCCAGCGGTCCGACCACCACCACGGCCGAGGTCAGTATCCGGCGCGGACAATCCTATTTCCGCAATGCCGTGCTCAACAACTTCGCGGGCCGCTGCGGCATTACCCAGCTCGACATCCGCGAACTGCTCATCGCTTCCCACATCCTTCCCTGGGGGCGGTTCCCGCAGGAACGGCTCAATATCCGCAACGGGCTCTGCCTCTCCCGGCTGCATGACGCCGCGTTCGATGTCGGACTTATCGCCTTCGACGACGACTTGCGCCTGCTTCTCTCGCCCCGCATTAAGGAGGCTCTCCCACAGCGCTTTGTTGCCGACAGCTTTGGAGCGTATGCCGGCCAGCCCCTCGCCCTCCCCGAGGAAGGCATTCCCCCCGACCCCGATTTCTTGCGGCGGCATCGGCAAGAAGGCTTGTTTGCGGGGGGCGGGTAGGGGGTGGGAGGAGCCTGGGACCGGAGACTGAAGACCATAGACCGAAGACTAAAGACCTCTGCCACCCTGGATCCCTGTACCCCTGCTACCTTGCCCCCTCCCTTTTGCGCCCTTTCGCGTGTCCGCCGTAGCCCGCAGGGAGAAGGAGGGAACCTTGTTGCGCTTTTTGAGGTCCCGGAGGCGTGATGGCCGTCGGACGGCTATAGATACACATCGACCCGATTCACTCCTTTGTAGATGGCGGATGTCCAGTCGGCGCGGTGGATGCACAGCCCGTTGGTGCGGTATGGGTTCTCGGTACGTCGGGCGCACGCGATCTCCTGGCCATTCACCACTACGCGGGTGGGGCCGCAAGTTTTTTCGGCGATGTGATACCGGCAAAGAATATCCGCGCCGTCCCAGGTGAGCCCGAGTTCCAGCCCGTTGCAGGAGGCGGGCAGGACCGGGTCAATCAGAAGCCCCTCCGCAACCCGCCGCCAGCCGAAAAGACGGTTAATGACCAGGGCAACGTAGATGCCCGGGCCACTCGAATAGATGCGCCACCCGCCTTTGACCGGAACCCGGCCATCCCGGATTTCATCGAACCGCTGGAAGACCTCGGCGACCGCCTGCAGCGCGCATGGGGTC
>CBFGVE010000106.1:0-7420 GCA_965651915.1 uncultured bacterium | reverse complement strand
GCTATCCCATGCGTAGAATCCTGCAGACGATTTCCTACCTTGCGCTGATCGGGGTCATCCTGCCCTCGGTTCTTTTCCTCGCAGGAAAGGCCGGACTCGATGATGTTCATCGCTATACCCTAATCGCCACGGCATGCTGGTTTCTAACCACGCCATTCTGGATGAATCGTAAAGCCTGAAAGAATTGGGCGACCGGCCACGCCCTAAACGAATCCAACACCAACGGCATTTTCCACGACGTGCGCGCCACGGCTAGCCTCCCGGTCCGCCCAGGACTCCATGGCCCTGGCAGGCGGCTCGCGTCGACCTAGGCGCATTGGCAGTCCTCCGCCGGACCCGGCACCATCAAAAAAATACTCAGAAACAAAACGTTGCGCCATTCCTATCAGGGCTTAATTGCCGCTTCCACCTTGCCGCACGCCGGACATTCAAACGTTCGCTCAGGTGAATCCGGATCAACCAGCTCCTCCACGCCTGCGTCGCGATACCGCCCCTTGCGAACCAAGGTGTTTAATTCATCCAGGGTGGAAACGTAGTTCGTTTCGCACGCGCCGCAGTGCATGGCAAAGGTCGTCCCGCCCGCGAGCCCTCGCGCTTTAACGCCGGACGAATTATACCAGGTGCGCAACGCCAGCACGGCGAACACAAGCACCACACATAACACCACTATTTTGATGGATCCCTGCACGCCGCTCCGTTTTTTCATAATTTTCATTACTCATTGCCTTCATTTACCTTCCTTAATCCAATTACCTTGCGCAAGATTTAGACACTAGGGATCGGCGGCTAATACCTGCAGGGTGGAGGTGTGGCCCATGCGCCGGGCCAGCTCCGCCGGGGTCAGCCCCTGGCTGTTTCTGAGGCTGGGGTCCGCCCCGCGCGAGAGGAGGAACCGCACCGCGTCGGGCATGTTGTTCGCGGCGGCGTAGTGGAGCCAGCCCCCGAGATTCGTGGCCTGGGCATCGACCGTGGTATCTCCGCGGTCCAGCCGGAGCCGGAGTTCACCGATCAGCTTCTTCTCCTGTTCAACCTGGGCCGCCTGGGCCTGGGCGGCGGCGAGCCGGTCGCGGGCCTGCTGCATCTTGAGCTTCTTCTCCCCGGTCGCCTCGCCCACCTGGCTCTCCGCCGGGCGACGGTCGAAATTGTTTGCGGATGACGCGCCTCCCCCGCCTCCACTGCCCACCTGGCTTTCTGCCGGGCGACGGTCGAAATTCCGGGGCGAGGGGGTGGGCTTTCCGCCGATCCGAACCCCTTTGGAAGAGCCTCTCTTCTTGCCCTTCTTCGACAGCACAGGTGCGGACTCCACCTCGGCCGTGTAGACACCGGCAGGTAAGGCCGACCGCCCGGCAACGGCCTCGCCCGAATGAACCTGACCCCCAAGGATAACGCCACAGCAGGCTAACATGGAGGCGTGGACTTTCATGATATACGACATAAATTGGCCTTTCCAATACGGTCACATTACCACCAAAAAGATACCCACTTTAGATACTATGTCAAATGTATCATTATATTTGGTAATATATAAGCTGGATTTATTCCCATTGCACTGCCCTATGACTGTCGCACCACCCTTCGACGCGTGTGCGTTTTGTCATTTTTTATAGCATCTTTTTGGTTTTATTGTATTGCTTTTATACATAATCAGCCCATACCATCGTTTCCATACGGGAGGGTGAACGGGACGCCGATTCCGTCCATTTGGTTCAGGCGAAGCGAGGAGCATCAATGCATATGTCTTTATTCCGGCGATGATGGTCGAGGTTATGCCCAGCTAGTCTGATGGTGCTTGGCCTGGCGGGTGCGGGGCGGGCGGCCACGGAGAAGGCCCCACCCAGGCCCAGTATTGTTTTTATCCTGCTCGACGACTTCGGGCGCGACCACATCAGCGCGTATGGCAGCGAGACGCCAACCCCGAACGTGGACCGGCTGGCTGATCAGGGTGTGCGGTTCGAGACTGCCTGGAGCCAGCCTACCTGCACCCCCACCCGGGTGGCGTTCATGACCGGAATGTATCCGTACCGGAGCGGCTGGACCACCCATCACGACGTGCCGCAGTGGGGCGGCAAGGGTCTCGATTCCACTGTATTCACAGGTATTGGCCAGGTGCTCAAGCAAGCAGGCTACGCCACGGCGGTCGCGGGCAAGTGGCAGATTAACGACTTGCGTCCGGACCGAAACCTCATGAAGAAGCACGGCTTCGATGAATATTGTCCCTGGCCGGGAGTCGAGAGCGACAACAAGGAACTGGCCCGACATCGCTACTGGGATCCCTTTCTTGACTTTAACGGCACCCGCGAACAGCACCCGGGCCTGCGAGCAAGCACAAGGTTCCCGGCATGTTCACGGCATGCTACAGTTCGGGGGTGAACACTTCGATGGTACGGCTGGCGTGGACCGCCTCCAGGTGCCCATCCATAAAAAGCACATTGGCATAACCATCTCCCGACAACAGATTGCGGTTACGGGGACGATGGTAGTTGCCCAAGCCATCGATCACCCGGCGATTGTAGGCATCTCTGGTGTACTGAACATGCGCAGGGCCCAAGTGGGGATCATTGATGGGATAAGCATTGTACCCGGGACCGGAGCCCGCAGTGCTCGAGGTAACGTAGGGATTTTCCTCGCTGAACAGGGCAACGCTAGACCAGCTCTTAATGTGCCCGCGCTCGAGAAGTCCATACCCACACCATCCCCGATTCCCTTCCGTATCAGGCTTCTGCCGGAAATACCCGTTCATCGCGTAGCTGTAGTACAACGTGCGACCCACATAGACGGGATGCAATTTCATCTCATGCACACGAAGAAACTCCGGGCACAAGTATTCGGATTCCTCGCGCCCCATATAGGGAAACAATTTGCCGGCGCGCACACCGAACTTAGGATCGTCGTCCCAAGGCTGTCCGCCCTTCCCGGCACGGTACAGAATCCAGTCTTCCGTGTCGGCAAACTCGCCGTCGTTATCCAGGGAGTACGCGTGCATCGCAGCCCCAATACTATGCAGCCGCGAAGCGCAGACGATGATCCGTCCCTCGTGCATCATGCGGCCAATGAGGGGCATAAGTAAGCCCATCAAAATCGCGATGATTGCGATCACGGTCAGCAGCTCTATCAGGGTAATCCCGCTCAGGGGACCAATCGACCCGCGACGACCGGGCGCCTCAGCGCTCCTGCTTTTTTCTATACTATGTCTTATAGGCAACATCACTATATACATATTACGAAAACATAGAAATGTCAAGGTGCCCCAGAGTCAAGCCAGCACCACCCCAAAGCGGAGTCCCTCCTACGCGAAAAAGCTTCCTCCTTCGCCCTCCGGGAAACGGTGGACAAGACGGCGGGGCATGCAAGGCACCACGCTACACACAATGTTGATGCGTTGCCCTGGGAAAAAAGGCCCGGGCCGGTCAATCGAGCGTAAGTCTGGTGAAAATATATCGAGGGACCCAAAACAGAGGATCCGAATGCGCGCCGACACCCCTTGCGGCGTCGGCGCGGCCGGGACCGAATCAGTCCGTCAGGCGCTCAGGCGGGCTTCAAGGCACCCGGCATCCGATAAAGCACAGTATACAAGAGATTTACCATGGAACAGGAGGACGCCGGAAGCCGTCGTCAAGGCGTCAGCTTGGCGCCACGCACTAGCGGATGCGCCTACAACTGGCTTTCGATCAGCTTCGCCTGCTCAACGATCAGGGGCGCCTGCTTCAGGGCATCGGCCTCGCTGTACCGGATCGCAGGAAACTGAACCACCAGGGATGCAATCGGCCGGGATTGGAACAGTATGGGCGCAGCGAGTGCCATGACCTCCCGCTCGAATTCTCCCGGATTGAAGGCGTAGCCCTTTTCGCGCACCTCGTCCAAGGCCTGGCGAACACTGTCCGCGCTGGTCAGCGTCTTCGAAGTGAGCCGCTTGAAGTCCGCCCGCCGCAGATACGCCTCGATCTCCCGCTCATCCATGAAGGCCAAATGAGCGCGGCCCGCCGCCGTGACATGCAGGGGATAGTCCGGTTCCGGCTCGATTTTCACCCCCATGATATGCTTGGAGGTCAGGTACTTGATGAACACCACCGTGCGGTCTTTGCGAATAGCCATGAGCACGTTTTCATTCAAAATGTCGTGAAGCTTCTGCATGGGCTTCTCGGCCAGCGGCAGCATGCGGTGAATCACCCCCTGCCCAGCCTCCCGAAAAAGCTCGATGCCCGCCGGCGAGATGAAGAATTTGCGGCTCAGGGGATCGCGGACGACCATGCCGGCGCTCGCCAGCGTATTGATGTACAATGTGACATTGGAGGCCGGCAACCCGATTGCACGGGCAATATCCGCCAGCTTCATCCCCCGGGGCTCCTTGGCTAGGATCTGGGTGATTCGAATCCCCTTGAGAAAGGAGGGCAAGGTACGGGCTTTTTGCATATCTATTTCCGGCTCGTGGCGTTAAAACTAAAGTCTGGACTAATACTACCGCATGTATTGCACAATATACAAGCCCTCTTTTTATTCCCACCCCAGAAAATGGCGCGGCGTGGCCGGCCTGCTCGCGGCCGCTTTCCTCGCCCTCAACGCTCTTGCCCTCTTCCACGTCCGGGCGATGATGCGCTATGCGGACGGCGGCGAGCGCAGCCCACCCCCCGAGAAACTGGCAGGCTGGGACAAGCTCCGGACGATCACGCGGGGCACGCGTATCCCCCGCCCCACCAGCGACCGCCAGCCCGGGGACCTTTCGGCGACAACCAAGAAGCTCGTGCTCCTCTGCTCGGACAGCCCTACTCTAGAAGCCTGGTATGCCGATGAAGGCCCCGACACCCCCCTGGTGCTGCTCTTCCACGGCTACGCCAGCGAGAAAAGCGCTCTCCTTCCCGAAGCCCGTGCGCTGCTCGGGATGGGAAGCTCGGTCATGCTGGTCGACTTCCGCGGGTCGGGAGGCTCCTCAGAAGCCTACACTACGATCGGTCTCCACGAGGCGACCGACGTTGCGACCGCCTACCGATTCGCCCGCGAGCAACTGGGTCATCAACGAATCATCCTATATGGCCAGAGCATGGGAGCGGCAGCCATCCTGCGTGCCGTCAGCCACCACCGCATCGATCCCGACGGGGTGATCCTGGAGTCGGTATTCGACCGCCTCCTGCACACCGTGCGAAACCGGTTCGGCACGATGCGGCTGCCCGCCTTCCCGGCTGCGGAGCTAATGGTGTTCTGGGGGGGACTACAGTGGGGATTCGACGGTTTTGACCACAACCCAGTGGACTACGCCACAGCGCTCAACTGCCCCGCCCTCTTCCTCCACGGGGCCCAGGACCCGAGGGCCACGGTGGACGAAGGACGCCGGGTCTTCGCCGCCGCGCAAGGACCAAAAGACTTCGTCGTTTTCGCCAAGGCCGGTCATGAAAGCAGCCTCAAGACCGACGAAAGTCGATGGCGCGAATCGGTCGCCACGGTCCTCGGGAAGTAGGGCCACCCACGCGTTCTGTTGAAAAGCGCCACCGTCGGCGGCCTCTTCCTCGGCATTCCCATGCCTCGGCAGGCGAACGCGTTCTCGTCTTGTCGCCCTGGGCCGCGAAACAAAAGCCCGCAAGCCTCGGGGGAGGCTTGCGGGCTTTTTAAAGTTGGTCGGGGCGACAAGATTCGAACTTGCGGCATCCAGCTCCCAAAGCTGGCGCTCTACCAGGCTGAGCTACGCCCCGAGACGTTCCGGCAACCGACTGGCGGACGGCGTGTAATCTCCGTCCTCCCCCGCTTTCCTGCAACTCTTTTTTACATGGCCGCTCTATTTAGTCCGGGGTTTTCCCGCCTTCGCCGCCCATTCGGCGTACAGCACGAAGCCGCAGAGGAGGGCGAGCCCCAGGTTGCGGAACACGCTTTCCCAGCCAACCGGGGTGGAAATGGCGCCGGAGCAGCCGCAGTCGATCGACAAACCGCGGGCCATCGCCGAAAGCATCGCCGCATTGAACACCAGGAGTAGCACCAGGAGCAGGGCGGCGGCGGCATCGACCATCCGACGGCCAAACAGCAGGGCCCATGCCGCGACCAGCTCGACCCAGGGAAGCCCTACCGCGAGCAGGCTCACCCCGAAGGATGGAAGCAATTCGTAGAGGTGGATCGAACGGGCGAAGTCCACCGGACTGAGCACCTTGGGCACCGCGAACAGGAGAAACACGCAGGCCACGGCGATACGGCAGAGCATGGAAAGATGACGCAGCGTCATGGCTGGCTAGCCTCCGCAGGGCTAGCCTGCCAGTCGGCGTACCCTCCCGCGTAGAGGTAGATGTTGGTGTAGCCCAGTTCACGCAGCGACCGGCCCAGCACCAGGGAGTCATCGCAGGAGGCACCGGAGCAGTAGACGATCAACGGCTGCCCAGCCACAAAGAAGTACTGCATGTGCGAGAACGCCTCCTCGAACTGGCTCGCGGGGAGCGACAGGGCGCCGGGGATATGCCCCTGGTCATACTCGATCAACGGGCGGGCGTCCAACACCAGGAAGTCCTCACCCGCAAGGGCCGCCTGGACTCCACGTCGGTCCATCAGCAGGAAACCCTCCTTAAGTGCCCGTACTTCCACGTCGCGCGACCAGTCGTGCCGCCACGGCACCCGCTCGTCGACCCGCAGGCTGTTGGCCAGCAATCCGGCCACCAGGCCCAGCCCGCAGAGCAGAGCGACGCGGCCGGACAGCGCGCGAATTCCCGGCCGGGATGTAGATGTGTCGGGGCCGCTCATGTCATGGCCAGTGCGGGGAGACTTTCCTCTCCACAACGACATCGACATCGTGGGTCAATCGGGGGGTTCCATAGGCGATACAGGCCATAGAACCGGTCACCATGTAGGCGACGTGAAGGCGTTCAAGAGGGGCGATGAAGAGGGCGATAGGATCAGCTTCTTGCATACAGAAAGATCCTTCGTACTTCGCTTTCGACCTGCTCGGGACTCCATTCGGGATGAAGGGATTGAATCACTGAGCTTTTGAGCCTCCGGGCCGTCCAGTAGAGCGCAAGGGCGGTCTGCCAGCGACGTTCCGGGGTCATCAGCCTGAGCGCCTCGGTCTGTGGATCGCTGGATTGGGCTATTTTCTGATGGGAGATGCACGGGTCCATGCTGCTTATCCCTAGCCTGTCGGCGAGGCGAAGGCAAGCCTCCAGCACGCGCCGGCCAGGGCAAACGCATCTGATTCCTCCCCTTTCCCCCTCCCTATCCTGCCTTGCTACCCCTGCACAGCCGACAAAGATCGAGGCAACGATCGGAACAACGATACCGTTCCCACCTTCACCGCCCCTTCCTAATCCCATTCCCCCAGCATCCCACCCTCCTTCACTCTCCGATCTTCCTCCTACCCAAGGGTGGCGATTATGAAATCCTCCCCTCCGCTAGTTAATCCCGTCCCCGCCCCCCCCGGTCGGGGGGCTATCTGGAGATAAACGATAAACTAAGG